>JABWCR010000034.1 GCA_013359125.1 Armatimonadota bacterium
TCGCTCCCCTCCCTAAACTCGCCAGAGTTTGGGGAGGGGATACAGGGGAGGGGCACAATCGTCCGAGATAGACCGATGTTCGCCATTGAGACAGATTGGACGCTCGCCCTCCCGGCTCGCGAGGACGCTCGCCCTCCCGGCTCGCGAGGACGCTCGCCCTCCCGGTCTTTCGGCTCGCGGGGACGCTCGCCCTCTCGGGCGGCCCGTTCTTTCGGCTCGCGGGGACGCTCGCCCTCCCGGCCCGCGGGGACGCTCGCCCTCCCCGGCGTTTTGCCAGGCGGGAGCCAGGCGTTCCAATGGCAGCTTCCTTGTCGAACGGGAAAATTTAGGTTTGTAGCACAATTTTGAGTACGAATCAGCCTCTCGGATGTGCTTTTTTGTGCACTTCGCGCAGTCGGTCGGTATCCACGCTGGTGTAGATCTGGGTGGTCGCGATGTCGGCATGTCCCAACAGTTCCTGTACCGCCCGCAGGTCGGCGCCGCCGCTCAAAAGGTGCGTCGCGAACGAGTGTCTCAGCATGTGCGGCCAGACCTCTTTGTCGATGCCCGCCATCGCCGCATAGCGCTTGACGATCTTCCAGAGCGATATGCGCGAAAGCGGCCCGCCGCGCAGATTCAAAAAGAGCCGGTCGCTAGGGGCTTCAGGTCGCTCCGCCAGATAGCGCTCTAGATGCTCGATCGCGATGCCGTTGAGCGGAACCAATCGCTCCTTGCCCCGTTTGCCCAACACTCTTGCCGTGCGCTGTGCCAGGTCGACGTCCGACAGCCTCAGCCCCAGCAGTTCGGATGCCCGCAGTCCTGCGCCGTAAAGAAGTTCGAGCATCGCCCGGTCGCGCAGTCCGGCCACACTCTTGCCATCGGGCTGATTGAGCATTCGTCGCATGTCGTTGACGGTCAGCGTGGCGGGCAGCCGTCGGCGAGGGGATAGTTTGGCCAGCGCGTTCGAGGGCGCCTGTTTCATCGCGCCTTTGCGCTTGGCATACTCCATCCAAGATCGAATGGCCGAGAGTCGGCGGGCGATGCTCGATTCGGCCAAGTTCTGCTTGCGAAAGTGGTGCGCCAGCGCGACCCAAATCTGCGGCGTCCAATCGCTGGGGGGGCCAAACCGGGTCGATTCCAAGAAGGCCGCAAAGGCGCGCAGATCGACCGCATAGGCCGAAACGGTGTGCGGCGACAGATTGCGCTCCTCGCTCAGGTGGCGCAAGAAGAGGTCTATGAGCGCCTCGACGTTAGTTTCTGCGTTCATCCTCGTCCATGCGTATTCCATCGATCGCCTGTTCGAGCGCGGATACCAACAGGCATCCAGCCAACAAGCCTACCATCACTATGCCCGAATCGTTGTACAGTATAGCCGCCAGGCAGCCGTATCCAAGGGCGCCCGCCGATCGTCGCATCGGCGTCGGTCGGCTTAAGAACTGTCTGATCGGCCTGCGCAGCCACAGCCCACCCAGCGCCGCCGCTACAAAGAATGCTGCCAACGCTGCCAAACCCTCGACCGAGCCGACAACTTTGACGACCACTGCGAGCTTGGACGAGACCATCTCGCCGATCCCTCGATCTTGTGCGGTCAAGAACGCTCTGCCCAAATGCGATCGCACATCCGCAGGCGAGTGCGAATCGATCCATCCAATTAGCGGCAGTGAGAGCAAGCCCGCCGCGAACAGCGCCAACAGCCTTTGCCTTGTCAGAACTTGTCCCGATAGCGCGATGCACGCCCCTCCCAGCGATACGACCGCGAAAGCAAATCCGCCGCCGTTGGCGCCTAACAAAGGAGCGCCGATCAACAAGGCCATCAGCCAGCAAACGCCCACAAACTGCGCTAGCCCAACGCCCTGCAGCCTTCCGATAGCCGCACGCTCCATCCATAGTCCCGCTCCGCAAACGAGCATCCCGACGATCAGCGCGGCATAGTTGTTGTCTAGCCCATAGACCCGAGCGCCTTCCCACAAATAAAGCCCAAAAATCGACCGATGAATGCCCGATCCGCCGGCAATGAACAGATCGAGAAGGATCAATCCCAATGTGATGAGGCTTGCCAAAGTAAAGAGGGGCCATCGAAAGCGCCTGCGCAAAATGCCTAACAGGAGCGCGAGCGCCATCCAACAGAGCGCCAGCCAACTGGCAAAGAGTCTGGCATCGGGTATGGGTCGGTCGCTCCACAAATCGAAGGGCGGATGAGCGGCCAGAATGGTCGCCGCCGGAAAGAGCGCGAAACCGACCAGTCCGCTAAGATAGAGCCTTCTGAAAGCGCGTCTGAGCCTGCCAGACTGCCACCAGATGACGCCGATCACGATCCATGCGCCCGCCGAGCAACCGATCACGATCAATGCCAGGCCGCCGAGTTCGCCGTGAAGCCGCCACCAATCCTCAACCCGATTCAGCGCGCGAGCGGTCTCCGTCGTGTGCGATTGATCCGCCAAATTGGGAAGAGCAAGGCCGCTCCAAAACTTGAACCAGGGATGTCCGTCTGTCGTACGGATTCCTCCTTGCGACCGGTCGCCCGTCAATTCTGACAGTAGGGTCGCGCGAAAATCGACCTCTGAGACGAGGCCGGTCCATCGAGTGTTGGGCGAAACGAGCGCGGCAGGCGAGGAACGGGGATCAAAGCGAGCGATGGCGGTCAACCGTCCGTCCCGCCTCAATCGACCGTCCGGCTCCTCCAAACAGACCACCCAGGTCGGAATGCCCTCGGCCAAAAAGAACTCCAGCGAGTGGAAGCTCCACGAATCGACCTCAAAGACGATCCAGTCGTAGTCGAGCGCAGGCGCGGCGGCCAGCAGCGACTCCAAGTCCTCAAACTCGATCGTGGGCAGATAGCCTTGCTCGTTGACGCCGAACAGGACATAGGGAGACGGCATGGTGCGGTAGGAGGGCTTGAGGTATGCGCCGCGCTTGCCAGCTTTCTCCAATTCTGCGCCGGCCGTCCGAAGGCCGTTCCGCTCGAACAGGGCTTGGCCCATAGCGACCAGCGCGCCATTGGGCGGCTCGACGCCCGTCCTGCGCCGAAAGGCTTGCCCCGCCGTGCCGTTCTCGTACAGCGAATCGGCAAATCGGACATCCCCATCGACCGCCTGAACCCTACGACCGACAGCCATCGCCAAAGCCTCGCCCGATGTTCTGTCTCCGCGAACTCTTCCCCACAGCATCCACGCTTGCTGGGATGGCACAGAGCCTTCTAGTTGAGAAGGATAAGCCCCGCCGCGCACCAGGATCACGCAAAGCGAAGGCGAAGCCGTTGCGCAGAGCGCAAGCAAGAACCAGGAGAGGAGCAACCAGTTGCCGCGCGCAAGAAAACGGGTCATGAGGCGCGAACGAAGTATACTACTCTGCCTGCAGGAGTGGGGCGCGTCTGAACGAATAAGTAATCTCTTACTCGTCGAACAGAAGGAGGCCAGGGCTTCAATGGACATTAAGCGCGCATTAGTCGCATCTTTCGCAATGCTGGCGGTCGCAGGTTTGATCGGATGTAACAGCGGCGGTTCCGGCAGCGGCAAAATAGGCGGAGGCTCCTCGGCCGAGTCGCGGCTTGCCGAGCGCAACAAAGAGCGCAAAAGGGATAAAGCGCCCGACCCTGTGCAGGATAAGATCGTCATCGGCGTTTACGGCGATTTCACCGGAACCAACTCTACCTTTGGACAAGATACCAAAGAGGGCGTTGCGATCGCGCTTGAAGAAGCCAATGCGGCGGGCGGCGTGCTGGGGCTGCCTATCGAGGTTGTCGAAGAGGACACTCGCACCGACCAGACCCAGGCGCGAAACGCGGTTACCAAGCTGATCCAAAAGGACAAGGTCTTGGCCGTCTTGGGAGAGGTGGCCAGCTCGATGAGCATCGCGGGCGGCAAAGTTTGCGATCAGTACGGCGTTCCTATGATTACGCCGTCTTCCACCAATCCCAAAGTAACCGACATCGGCCAATACATCTTTCGCGTCTGCTTTTTGGACGACTTTCAGGGCACCAGCATGGCCCGGTACGCCGTCAACGATCTGGGCATCAAAAAGATCGCGATTTTGTACGACGTGGAGAGCGACTATAGCGTCGGCCTGAAAGATTTTTTCAAGGCAGAACTGGCTAAACTGGGAGGCGAGGTAACGCACGAACTGAGCTTCAAGCCCGCCGACACGGACTACCGCTCGCAACTGACCACTATCAAGAACTCGAAAGCCGAGGCGATCTACATTCCGGGCTACTACAAGTCGGTCGGTTCCATCGCTCGGCAGGCCAGGGAGCTGGGCATTTCGGCCAAACTCCTCGGCGGCGACGGCTGGAGCTCGTCCGAACTGATCCCTGGCGCAGGCGGGCCCGGCAAGGCCTTAGAGGGCGCCTACTTTACCGATCACTTTTCCGCGCTCGATCCGAACGAGGACGTACAGAACTTTGTCAAAAAGTATGAGGCAAAGTTCAAGAAAAAGCCATCGGCCTTGGCCGCGCTGGCCTACGATGCGGCCAAAGTGCTTTTCCAATCGATAGAGAGCGCCGGCTCGCAGGACCGAGCAAAGTTGCGCGATGCCATCGCCAATATCAAGGACTTCAAAGGCGTTACGGGCACGTTTTCCATCAATGAGCATGGCGACGTGCTCAAAACGATCACCATCGTTCAGGTGAAGGGCAACGAGTTCGTGATGGTCAAGACCCTAGAGCCATAAGGCGGAGCGCAGATCACGGAGGAGCGCGCAGATAGAACAGTACCTTCAATACGTGGTCAACGGCGTCCAACAGGGCGCGATCTACGCCATTATCGCCGTTGGCTATACGATGGTATACGGCGTTCTGCGCATGATCAACTTCGCCCATGGCGAGGTTTATATGCTAGGCGCGTTCGTTGCCCATCTCTGCGTCATCAACGGCCTGTACGGGCTTGGCTCCGACAATCCTCCCGCATGGGGCATCGCGGCGATGGTGCTGACCTGTATGGCCGCCTGCATGGCCATCGGAATCTTGATCGAGCGTCTGGCCTACCGGCCCGTGCGCAACGCGCCTCGGCTCATCGCGCTGATTACAGCGATCGGCATGTCTTTCTTGCTCCAGAATCTTGCCTTGCTCTGGTTTCAAGCCTCGCCCAAATACGCTTCTGTCGAGAGCGTTAGCCGCAGCTTGTCGCTGGGCGGAATCTCTATTAGCCTGGGCCAACTGATACTCCTCGTCTCCTCGCTCGGCATGATGTTCGTCTTGCGCATTCTGGTCATGAAAACGAACTTTGGTCGCGGGATGCGCGCCGTCTCTGAAGACATGGGCGCCGCGTCGCTGATGGGCGTCAATGTGGACAAAGTAATCCTCGGCACCTTTGCGATCGGCGCGGCGCTGGCAGGCGCGGGCGGCGCAATGACCGCCGCGTTCGTCGCCTCTCCCATCACGCCCTACTTTGGCTTCATGCCGGGTCTCAAGGCGTTCGTATCGGCCGTTTTGGGCGGCATCGGCAACATCCCCGGCGCGGTGCTGGGCGGGTTGCTTTTAGGCGTCATCGAAGCCTTTGTGGCGGGCAATCCGGCCCTCAGCCCCTATCGCGACGCCGTCGCTTTCGCCGTGCTCATCCTTGTCTTGATGGTGCGGCCCGCTGGCCTGCTGGGCCGCGCCACAGCGGAGAAAGTCTGATGAAGCGCAACCTCGTCCTTGTCGGCTATATGGCGATAACGGTAGGAATCCTGCTGGGAGCGGATGCCTTCGTGAGTTATCTGTTGAGCAGCGAACGTCTTAATCTGGCCTACTATCGTGCTTACATCCAGGTGCCGCTTTACTATGTAACGCTCGCCGTCAGCCTTAACTTGATCAACGGAATCACCGGCCAGTTCTCTCTTGGACACGCTGGATTTGTCTGCGTCGGCGCCTATCTCAGCGCCGGGTTCAGCTACTATTACAGCGAAGGCTGGGTTCAGAATTTCGCTCCATCGGTTCAACCCATGGCCCAAGGCGCATTCCTGTTCGTTGCCGCCTTGATCGGCGGCCTCTCGGCAGCCGGCGCGGGTCTGTTGGTCGGTATACCCTGTTTGCGCTTGCGCGGCGACTACCTGGCTATCGCGACTCTTGGATTCGGCGAAATCATTCGAATCATCTTCGAGAACACGCAGGCGCAGGGCGAGCGCTTCGGGTTCGGCGGCGCGAGGGGTTTCAACGATGTGCCGATGTGGGCGGGCAACGGCTTCTTTTGGAACGCACTGCTCGCGGTCGCCTGCATAGCCGTATGCCGCAACTTTTTGAAAAGCACGCACGGTTTGGCCTTTTTGGCCGTCCGAGAGGACGAAGTGGCCGCCGAAGCCATGGGCATCAACACGACGCGATACAAAACGCTGGCCTTTATCATCGGAGCGGCCTTTGCAGGCATGGCGGGGACGATTTTCGCCCATCAAGAAGGCGTCGTGGCGCCGCGAAGCTTTAGCGTCGAGATTTCTATCATGGTCGTCGCCATGGTGGTTTTGGGCGGCCAGGGCAGCATCACCGGCGCGATCGTCGCTGGCGCGGGCCTCACAGCGCTCTCCGAAGCCCTTCGGTTTATGCCCAAGTTTGAAGCGATAGGCCGCGAGTTCTCGCCCAGCGATCTGCGCATGGTGGTCTTTGCGCTGGTGCTCATTCTGGCCATGATCTTTCGTCAGCAAGGTCTGTTTGGCCATCGCGAGATCGGATGGAAGAGTTTTCGCTTTCGTCGCCGTAAACCGGAGGCCGCCTAGAGATGGCTTTGCTGGAACTGGACAATCTCACTATCCGATTCGGCGGCCTGACGGCGGTCAAATCGCTCAATGCCAAGATCGACAAAGGCGAATTGGCCGGGCTGATCGGCCCCAACGGCGCGGGGAAGACGACCGTTTTCAACATGATCACGGGCGTCTACAAGCCGACCGAAGGCGAGGTTCGCTTTGATGGCAAGCCTATCTCTGGCCGCAAACCGTTCGAGATCACTGCCAAAGGCATCGCGCGCACATTCCAGAACATCCGGCTGTTCGGCAACCTCAGCGTTCTAGAAAACGTCGTCATCGGGGCGTTCGTCCGCCGCCGCACCACTCTCGCGGCCGCCGCCATGCTGACCCAAGGTCTTTTGGACGAAGATCGCGAACTGAAGCAGCGATCGATGGAGCTCTTAAGCGAGTTCGATCTGGCCGATGTCGCCCATGCCCGATCTAAGGATCTGCCCTACGGCAAGCAGCGCAGACTGGAGATCGCCCGAGCGTTGGCCACACAGCCAAAACTGCTCTTGCTCGATGAGCCGGCAGCGGGTATGAACCCGCAGGAATCGGAAGACCTGATGCGGCTGATCCGCCATGTGCGCGATAAGCGAAACCAGACCGTTTTGCTCATCGAGCACGATATGCGCGTGGTGATGGGCATTTGTGAGCGAGTGATGGTGCTGGATTACGGCGAACTGATCGCCGAGGGCCCGCCCGAACAGATCCGAAAAGACCCCAAGGTTATCGAGGCTTACTTAGGCGAGTGAGCGCGACCCATTCTCGCAAATAGCGGGGCATCTCGTCGGGCACAAACTCGTGGCCGTGCTTCTCGTACACGATCATTCGCTTGGGACACGACAGCGCATCGTAGAGCGACATGGCGACGGGCGTTCGAATGGACGGATCGCGCGCGCCCATGCTCAGTTGGACCGGCGCTTGTATGTGCGGCGCGGCGTTCACCGTCTCGAAGTAGGCAACGGTTTCCAAAACGGCTTTCCGCCTCTTCTCGTCGCCGCCGATGTAATCGTTCAGCTCCTTCAGCGGGTAGCGCAGAGCGGGCACGCCTAATAGGTACTTCCAATAGGTCATAAAGGGCATATCGGCAATGACGGCCGGCATTTTAGGAGCGAACGCCGCCAAGTGGAGCGCCAAACCGGCCCCCTGGCTCAGTCCGCCGACAAACAACAAACCGGGATTGGTCTCTGGCTGCTCGGATAGGGCGTTTAACGCACGGATCGAATCAATGACTAGTCGCCTGAAGACATAGGTGTCGGGCGACTCGATGCCCTGAGTCAGGTAACCGTCTGCAGGCGAATAGTCGCGATAGTCGTCCGGCTCCAATCCGTGCAGGTTGATCGACAGCGTTGCGATTCCGGGATGCGCGGTGATCTCGTTGACAGGCACCTGGCCGCCCAACCCATAGCCCGGCAGCCACAAAAGGCCGTCAAATGGGGGGTTGGCTTTGTGGGGCACAGCGTACCAGCCATGCAAGCGCAACGAGGAATCAGAACTCTGAAGCGACAACCTCTCGACTTTGTGGCTAGCGGTATTGTCGCCGGCCCGATGCTCGCGCCAAACTTCTAACGGGGTCGAGTCGGCTTCTTGGACTGCGCGTTGCCAAAAGTCAAGGTAGCCGTCAGGCGGATCTGGCTTTTTGAGCAGGACGCCCGAAGGCTGGGTCATGCCGAAACAGAGCGTTCCACAGGTTCGACGTGCAGTCCGGTGGTGTGCAACCAAGCCGTCGCCCGTTGAATCTCCTCGACGGTACCGGTCAACTGGACAAACGCCCAGCCAAAATCTTTGTCAATGTTGGCCTGCAGTATGTTGAGCGTAACATCGAATTGAGTGATCAGCCGATGAATCCAAGGCTGGCTGGCCTGCTCGGGCGCGACGCTGGCGATCTTCATGTGGACGGTGGTCATGTTGGCGAGAGTTTACCCGGCGGCAACCGCCAATGCCGCCGGGTTGTTGAGGAGAAGCGACTATCGACAGCCGGAACCAAAGGCGGGCAGCATCATGGCCAGATCGCGGTCGTCCACGATGCCGTTCATGTCCAGGTCGCCTTCCACCTGCAATCCGGCGCGACCGAACATCTCCAGCAGGATCGAGAGGTCTGCGTCGTCCACGCATCCGTTTCGATCGATGTCGCCGATCAAGTGCCGCCGTTTGAAGTGAACTTGCTCCAAGGTTGCGCCCTGCCTGCGGTCGCTCCAGACGACGTTCGGGCGCCCGGCAGGATCGATCGTAATGCCGGGAAACTTGACCTCTTCGTTGCCCAGATCGGTTGCGAACTCCATTTGGCTCCACGTTCGTCCGCCGTCCACGCTCAGTTTGCAGGCGATGTCGGCCCTAAAGTTCTGACTGGGAGGCGGCTCCGCGTCGCGCTCGTCCTTCCAGAACAGCCACATGTAGGGCCGGCGCGGATCCTTGACTAAGAACGGAAACCGGCTTCTTGCCTGAGACAAAGTCAAATGCGGCGTCCAAGTCTGGCCCTGATCTGCCGACCGCTTATAATCGATGGAGATGCCTTGAGGCGTGCCATAGGTCATCCAGGCAAGGTGTATCGTGCCCTGCGGATCGACGATGGCATCAGGGTCCCAGTCTCGCTGCGGCGTGGCTTGGCCGACCCGCTCGACAAAACTCTGGCCGCCGTCGTTCGATACGGCGACGTAAACGTCCCAGTCGGGATTCCGGCGATTGTCTCGCCAGGCGATGGCGATCAGGTCGCCCAACGTGCCCTCGACGCTAAACCGAGGGAATGCGGCATGGCGGCCCGTGTTGGAACTAAGGCGCAGCGGCGGGGAAAAGGAATGCCCCCCGTCGATCGAACGAACGTAGTAGCAAATTGCAGGGGTGGCGCCGCCGTCCGGATTGCCCAAATGGTAGGCGACGTGTATCCGGCCCCTATTGTCCACAGAGATCAGCCCGGGCCCGACCGGCTCGGTCGAGTTGCCGCTCAAATCCATCGCGGCGCCCCATGTCGCCCCGCGATCGAACGACCGCGAGTAGTAAAGCCTCGGCATGCCCCCGGGCCCGCGGCGATCCACCCACGTCATATGAAGCGAATCGTTGGGAGCCACCGCCAAATTGGGCGACGTAGCGGGCAAAGGCGAGTTCACGATGTCTCTCGGTCGGGACCAAGTCGCCCCGCCGTCGTCCGAGAAAGCGTAAAACACGTCGAACTGCGTGCCGACGTTCTCCGTCCACACAACGTGAATTCGCCCCATCCGATCGACCGCGATGTTACGACCCACCACGCCCGAAGCGAAGCCGGGAGATTGGGACACCTGGCTCTCCGGCGTCTGCCAGGCCAACGAGATTCCATGCTGAGCCTGTGCGACTGCAATCAGCCCCGCGATTCCTGCCAAAATCAAACTGCCCTTAAGTTGCATCGAGTTTCAACCTCCTTTGCCAAGGTATGACGGCGCGCAAGCCGAAATGTTCAGTGGCCGGGTAGAATCGAAGCGGAAAAATGAGCCGACGAATAGAAACCATAGTCGCGCGCGATTCGGCCACGCCCAAGCTTCCAGGCATGGAGATGGGAGGCAACGTGCTGATCGGCGCCGTGGACGAGGTTGTCAACTGGGCCAGACGCAACAGCATGTGGCCGCTGACTTTTGGCCTGGCTTGTTGCGCCATCGAGATGATGTCTACGGTGGCCTCGCGGTTTGACATCTCGCGCTTTGGATCGGAGGCGTTTAGAGCCACGCCGCGCCAAGCGGACGTGATGATTGTGGCCGGGCGCGTGAGCAAGAAGATGGCGCCCGTGCTGAGGCAGATTTACGACCAGATGCCCCATCCCAAGTGGGTCATCTCGATGGGCGCCTGCGCCTCGTGCGGGGGCATCTTCAATAATTACGCGATTGTACAGGGCGTCGATCAGGTGGTGCCCGTGGACGTTTACGTTCCGGGCTGCCCGCCCTCGCCCGACGCGCTGCTCTATTCGCTGATCAAACTCCAGCAAAGAATCCGGGCCGAGCGAACGGGCATGTTGTTAGAGTTGGCGCCCAAACAACAGATTGCGGCCGGAACGACCAAATCGATCGAAGGCGGAGAGGGATGATCTCGGAGATTCTCAACGACGTGATCAAGCCGATCGCCATCGGCCTCAAAACCACCTTTCGCCATCTGACCAAGCCCGCGATTACGGTTCACTATCCCGAACAAAAGAAGGATCAATACCCGCGAACGCGCTGGCGGCACGCGCTGTTGCGGTACGAAAACGGTTTGGAGCGGTGTATCGGCTGCTCTTTGTGCGCCGGCGCCTGCCCGGTTCGTTGCATCTTTGTCGAGGCGGCGGAGAACACGGACGACGAGCGATACAGCCCGGGCGAGCGTTACGCCAGTCGTTACGAGATCAACATGCTGAGATGCATCTTCTGCGGCTATTGTCAGGATGCCTGCCCCACCGGCGCCATTGTGCTGCGAGAGGATTTCGAGCTGGCGGATTACAGTCGCGAGGCGTTCGTGTTCACCAAAGAGATGCTGTTAGAGCCGATGCCCGCGCGCGAAAGCGTGTAACGCAGGTGCGCCAGGCTTCCGCCTGGCATGCCGCCAATGAGCGCATGGCTTTGCCATCGCCCGCCTCGCGAGGACGCTCGGCCTCCCGGACTTTGCCCTCCCGAGAGCATCTCCCTGAGCAAGACGATCTATCGCGCGGGCGTTAGGCGCAGGGTCGGATTGGTCCGCAAGCTGGCTCGGGTCGTCTTGCCGATCCAGTTTAGATAGGGCAGAGGACGCAGATCGTACTGCCCTTCCGGCAGGCTTGTGGTTATTCTCACGGTCGTTCCGGCTTGCCCGTCCAAAGCCGACATCGGCGCAGTGTAAACGCGCAACAGTTCGCCCGTGCCGACAGCCCGCACTTCGATGCCGATCGGGTTTTTCTGCGCGTCGCCCGGCGAGAGTTTGTAGGCGCCCAGTTCGAACTCGACCCGCAATGACAGTTCTTCGCCGCCATTAGGAACGGGTCGCAGATGCACCCAAGCGGCCTCGGAAGGGACGTTGCTCTTATCGACCAAAAACATCATGTACCAGCCCGGCGGGGCAATTTTGGGCGACCAGGGCATCGTTGCTTCTAACTGCCCTGCTCCAGTCTGACGGAAGTAGCATCGCACCATGCGCTGATCAAAATCGAACGAGTGCGTGTTGTTGCCCGGCCGGATCAGGTTGACCGCTCGAATCGGGTTGGCCGTGCCGTCAAACTGGACGCTGATCGTCTCTCCATAATCGAGATTTTCTTCCTTGGACTGACCGGTTACTCGCGGGCGAGGCAGGCCCTGCGTGATGTAGGGGGGTGAATAGATCAGCGGGATGCGATTTAATTGATAAGGGCCAAATGCCGTCTGCGAAGCGTCCGTGCCGGTCGACAGGACTCTGCCGTCGGGCAGCAGCAGCGCGGACGAATGGTAGATGCGCGTTCCATCGGCGGTCTTGGTGCGCTCGCCGGTATCGCTCATGTAGCTCGGCATGGCCGCCATGCGTTGCCAGGTCGAGTTCAGCCATCCGTTCGTGCCCGGCCTCAGCATTAGGGTATCGAAAACGATGTCGTCCCGACCCCACACGCAGTTGGCCACGTCGGGTATGCTCTGGCCGCCCAGCACGAACAGTTCGCCCGTGGGCAGGATCACACCGTTCAGATGCATTCGAGGCGCGGCCAGCTCGCTGGGTGTGAAAATCGTATTGAAGCCTATCGGTTGAGAGCGCGCGCCAAAGGTCAGAATCTCCGGGTCGAACCAGTTTTGGCATCCGTCCGTTACGCCGCCGCCCAAGGAGAGCGTTTGGTTGAGCGCTTGTTCGCCCCATTGCGTCGGGTTGAGCGCCGGATTGGGCAAGAGCACCGAGGTTCCGTAGTGGCGGTACTTTCGCAAGGGACTGACCTGAATGGCCGGGCCCCAGGCGTTGGGCTCGCCTATCTTAGCCACGTCCATCCTTTGCGCTTCGACAAACGGCCCGGTATAGACGATGTCCGCCTGCAACCGACCGTTTTCCATGAACGAGACTAAATGCAGTCGCGGATAGATGTTGCCCATGCGTCGTAGAACGCCCAACTCGTCCGGGTTGTTCAGGTTGCTCGGCAGGGCGTACCAGTCGAACCGTCCCAAGCCGTTCGGATCGGTGTCGGGCGACCAAACGCCGTAGGTGCGAGTCAGATGCGGCCATTGATGAAAATCGGGGTCGTTCGGCTCCGGGCCCGGGTTGAATCGAAAGCCACCGACGATCAGCATTCGGCCGTCGGGCAGTCCAACGGGCGTCGGATACCAGCGCCGGTCGTCCATGCCCGCCGGGTTGCCCAGCATGGGACTCCAGCCATAGGCGCCCACGTCGGCGTTTCCGGCTGGGTCGTTGTACTTGTCTAAGTTGAAAGTGAACGCGCACTTGAGGCCGTAGTAGCGCGGAGGTTCGCCCGGCGGATTGACCTGCGGGTCCAGATGCCCGCCCGCAACGAAGAGGCGTCCGTTGTGCAAAGTGGAGTGTCCGCTGCAGAAGATGTTCGCTTGGTTCAGGTAGTCGTACTCGTAACTGGACACTAACGGGTCGCGCAGGTAGCGAACATGGCCGTAGTTCCTGCGTTGGAGCATGTTGTCCTGCGGGTATCGCCAATGCCAGAGCAAATAGGGCGTGTAGCTATAGAAGAGGTCGTTGAGTCGGTAGTACTTTCCAAGACCCCACAGGATCACTGTGCCTCTAGGCAAAGGCTCGCTCATGCCGGGCGGCGTCCACTTACCGGGGAGCAGCGCGGCGTGGATGCCGTAGGTCTGATCGTTGCCGTTCACCCAACTGGGCACGCCAGTCTTATAGGGCGGGTCGTGCAGAGCGGACGGCCAGGTACCGTAGTTAAAGATCAGCGTTTCGGCGCGCCACTTGATAAAGAGGTCGCCGCCGTCCTGGCGTTTGGAGCCAAGGCCCAGATAATCCCATCGGCCCTGCTGTTGCGGCTGCGCCAAGGCCAAGCCCAACATCGCCCCCATCCCGACCAACACCCGCCAATGCGTCCTCATCCTTACATAGGTTATACCGCGATTCTGGTGCAGGAAGGCAGGGTTTTTGCGTAGAACTTCTGGTATCGCCGCCATGAACGAGCCATTCTCTCGACGCATCGTTGTAACCATGTTGGGCGCAGGCAGCGCCTTTACCGAATCGCTCATGAAAGACCTGGCGCTGATGCCAGGGAATCAAGGGGGCGAGATTCGGCTGATCGACATCGACGGTCGGCGTTTGGCGCTGGCCAAGTCGCTTGTCGAGCAGACGGTGGGACTGCTGGGGGCGGACTGGACGGTCAAGGCCTCTGCCGAGCGCGCCGGACTCTTGCCCGGCAGCGACTATCTCATCAATTGCGTCGAGGTGGCGGGTTTAGATTGCGTGCGGCACGACTACGATATCCCGATGAAATATGGCGTCGATCAGTGCATCGGGGACACGGTCGGCCCCGGCGGATTGATGAAAGGGCTGCGCACGATTCCGGTCTGGCTGGACATTTTGCGCGACGCCGAGCGGCTTTGCCCCAATGCGTTGGTATTGAACTACACCAACCCGATGGCCATGCTCTGCATCGCTGCTGTCAGGACTTGCAGCATGAGGGTGGTCGGCCTGTGCCACTCGGTTCAGGGTACCAGCAGACTTTTGGCGCGCCATGCCGAGGTTGAGTACGATGCGATGGATTGGGAGTGCGCGGGGATCAACCACCTGGCCTGGTTTACACGGCTGGAGCACGAAGGCAAAAACCTCTATCCGCGGCTGATGGCCAAGGCGCGGGACGAGGCGAGCGAGTTCTACGAAGGCAATCCAATCCGTTGCGACATGATGCTTCATTTCGGCGCGTTTATAACCGAATCGAGCGGACACCTAAGCGAGTATCTGCCCTACTACCGCAAGCGGAAGGATCTGCTGGAGAAGTATGCGCGATCCGGGTATCGAGGCGAGAGCGGATTCTATGCCAACAACTGGCCGACATGGCGAAAGAACGCCGATGAACGGCGACAAAGGGTCATGAACGGTGAAGAGACGCCGAATCTGGAGCGGAGCGAGGAGTACGCGAGCGGGATCATCCAAGCGATAGAGACCGGGAAGCCGTTTGCGTTTCACGGCAATGTTCCCAACGACGGGCTGATCGAGAACCTGTCGCCGCGATGTTGCGTAGAAGTTAAGTGCGAGGCGAACGGCGACGGATGGACGCCTGTTCCGTTTGGGCAGTTACCCCCTCTGATGGCGGCGATTTGCGAATCGAACGCGCGGTTTCAGGAGTTGGCCGCCGAGGCGGCGGTCGAGCGCAGTTTCGAGATGGCTCGACATGCGCTCATGCTGGATCCTCTGACCGCGGCAGTCTGCTCGCCTGCCGAGATCAGCGCGATGGCCGATGAGTTGTTTAGTGCACAAAGAGAGCATTTGGCGGGTTATCGGTGAATCTTCCCATCGACTTCTATCTTCAGCCCACGGTCGAGGCGGCGCGGAACATCCTTGGCCATCGTCTGTTGAGAAAGATCGACGGGCAATGGGTCGGCGGGCGGATTGTCGAAGCCGAAGCCTATTGCCACGACGACCCCGCGTGCCATGCGTTCAAAGGCAAGACCAAGCGCAACGAGGCGATGTTCGGCCCCCCAGGGCGAGCCTATGTCTACTTCACCTACGGCATGCACCACTGTTTCAACGCCGTTACCTCGCCCGAAGGCTGCGGCGAGGCTGTACTGATTCGCGCTATTCTGCCCGAAGAAGGTATCGACATCATGCGCCATTTTAGGCGCGGCGCAGAACCATTGGCCGCCGGTCCGGGGCGCCTATGTCAAGCGTTGAATCTTCATAGGGATCACACCGGCATCGACCTGACCTCTCCAGAGAGCGAGCTCGTCATCCTTCAAGACCGCCTCGAAGACGGCTGGAACATCGTCGCCACTTCGAGAATCGGCATCACGAACGGGAAGGACAAACTCTGGCGCTTTGTCGCCAAGCCTGTTCGCCGATAATAGCCATAGGTATACTCAAAGTTCGCATATGAGCCGATCCATACTTGACCTGGCCGCCGAACGCGCTCTCTTCTTGGACGGCGCTATGGGCACTCAGATCCAGTCCTTTGACCTTGGTCTAGAGGACTTTCGAGGCTTGGACGGCTGCAACGAAATTCTCAATGAATCTCGTCCCGACGTGATCGCCGAGATTCACCGCCGCTACTTTGAGGCCGGCGCAGACATTGTCGAGACCAACTCGTTCGGCGCCAACGCGATGAACTTGGGCGAGTACCACATTGCCGACCGCACCTACGAACTGAGCTTACTTTCGGCACAGATCGCTCGAAAGGTCGCGGACGAGCTCTCGACGCCCGATCATCCGCGGTTCGTCGCCGGATCGATGGGGCCCGGCACCAAACTGCCCACGCTCGAACACGCGACTTACGCCTATTTGCGAGAGACTTATCGAGAGAACGCATTGGGATTGCTGGTCGGCGGCGCCGATCTGCTGATGGTCGAGACCGTACAAGATTTGTTGCAAGGCAAGGCCGCCATAAACGGATGCCGGTTGGCGATGAAAGAAGCCGGTCGCAGCGTGCCGCTTTTCGTCTCGGTAACCATGGAAGCGACCGGCACGATGCTTTTGGGCACCGAGATGGCCGCGGCGCTGACCGCTCTCGAAGCCTATCCAGATGTGGTCGCCATTGGATTGAACTGCGCCACCGGGCCCGAACAAATGGTCGAGCACGTTCGTTTGCTCCATCACGCTTCGACGAGGCTCATCAGCGTATTGCCCAACGCCGGCCTGCCCGAAATGAAGGATGGGGCGCCCTACTACCCGCTCTCGCCGGAAGAACTGGCCGACTATCACGAGCGCTTTGTCAAGGAGTTCGGCGCCAGCTTCATAGGTGGATGTTGCGGCACCACGCCCGATCATATTCGCGCCGTCGTCTCGCGCATTGGCCATCGCAAGCCCGCCGAGCGCAATCCCGAGCATCAGCCTTCCTGCTCCAGCCTCTATCAAGCCGTTACCTATCGCCAAGAGAACAGCTTTCTGATGGTCGGCGAGCGGTTGAACGCGAACGGCTCTAAGCAATACCGCGAACTATTGCTGGAAGAACGCTTCGACGACATGGCCGAGATGGCTAAGGATCAGACTCGAGAGGGCGCCAACGTGCTGGACGTGTGCGTCGATTATGTGGGTCGGGACGGCGTCAGCGATATGACCGAGACCATTCGACGCCTGGCGACGCAATCGACGCTGCCGCTGATGATCGACTCCACCGAACCTGCCGTGATCGAGGCCGCGCTCCATCGATTGGGCGGCAAGTGCATGGTCAACTCGGTCAACTTTGAGGACGGCGGCAAACGGTTGCACACAGTGATGCCGATGGTGAAGGAGTTTGGCGCGGCGGTGGTCGCATTGGCGATCGACGAAGAAGGCCAAGCGCGCGATTTGGATTGGAAGATGCGCGTCGGGCGGCGTTTGGTCCAAACGCTGACCGAAGAGTACGGCCTGCCCAAGGAGGATATCTTCTTCGATGCGCTGACCTTTCCCTTGGGATCGGGCGCGGAGGACCTGCGCAAGGACGGCATGGCCACGATCGACGCGATTCGCCAATTCAAACAGGAGTTCCCTGAATGCCATACGATCCTCGGCCTCTCCAACGTGTCGTTCGGGCTGAAGACCGCTGCCCGGCATGTGCTGAACTCGGTGTTTTTGCATTACTGCTTGGAGGCCGGGCTCGATTCGGCCATTGTGCACGCCAGCAAGATCATGCCCTTGCATCGCATTCCCGAAGAGCAGCGCGAGGTCGCCCGACAGCTGATCTTCGACGAGCGGCGCGAGGGGTACGACCCGCTCATGGCGTTTATGGCGCTGTTCGAAGGAGCGGCGGTCGTCAAGAAGAGCGACGACGAGCGGCTGGAGCTTCCGGTCGAAGAGCGACTTCAGACCGCCATTGTGGACGGCGTCCGAAAGGGTTTGGAAGCCTCTCTCGATGAAGCGATGGTTCGCTATAGGCCGCTGGAGATTATCAACGACATCCTCCTTGAAGGTATGAAGACGGTCGGCGATCTGTTTGGCCGAGGCGAGATGCAACTGCCGTTCGTTCTTCAATCCGCCGAGGTGATGAAGGCCGCCGTGAGCTACCTAGAGCCGTTTATGGAAAAGTCGGAAGGTTCCGCTAAAGGCTCGATCGTGCTGGCCACCGTCGCCGGAGACGTGCACGACATCGGCAAGAACTTGGTCGATATCATCCTGTCGAACAACGGTTACAAGGTCTACAACATCGGCATCAAGCAGCCGATCGAGCGGATTTTGGAGGCGGCGGAAGCCCATCGGGCGGACGCCATCGGCATGAGCGGGCTCTTGGTCAAGTCGACCGTCATCATGCGCGAGAACTTAGAAATCATGAACCAGGCCAACAAGCACGACATCCCGGTTCTGCTGGGCGGCGCCGCGCTTACGCGCAAGTATGTCGAGCACGACCTGCGCAGCATCTACAAGGGTCGGGTTTTCTACGGCCAAGATGCGTTCGAGGGGTTGGCGCTAATGGGGCAGATTTGTGGCGCTCCAGTCGAGGGTCTGACCGATGTTGCGGTCGCGCCGAGGCCTAAGATTGCCGAGCCGACCGGATACGACGCGGTCGAACAGCCGATCGAACCCGCCGATTTCAACATCGTGCGGCACAGCGGCGCGCGCACCGACGTGCCCGTGCCCAAGCCGCCCTTCATCGGCGTTCGGGCGATAACCGACATCGATCTGATGGACGTTTATCCCTATGTGAACGAGGTCGCCCTGTTCCGTGGGCAGTGGCAGTTCCGCAAGGGCAAGATGAGCGTCGAGGAGTTCAACGAGTTTCTAGAGAAAGAGGTCCGCCCCATATTTGACCGCCTCAAGCGCCACTGCCGGGAGACGGGATTGTTAGAGCCTCGGGTTGTGTACGGCTACTTCTGGGCGCAGTCGGAGGGGAACGACCTGATCATCTATCAAGACGACGCCAAGACCGAGCGGCTTCGCTTTTCCTTCCCGCGCCAGCCCAGCGAGCCGTACAAGTGCATCTCCGATTACTTCCGACCGGTCGACTCGGGCGAGATGGACGTGGCGGCGTTCCATCTGGTTACGGTCGGATCAAAGGCGACCGAAGAGGAGCGCCGGCTGTTTGCCGCCAACGAATATCGCGAATATCTTTATCTGCACGGGATGAGCGTAGAGACGGCGGAGGGGTTGGCCGAGTATTGGCACAAGCGCATCCGAGAGGAACTGGGCATTGCGGGCGAGGACGCGGACAACATCCGGCAGCTGTTTGCGCAAAAGTACCAAGGCTCGCGCTATTCGTTCGGTTACCCGGCCTGTCCGAACTTGGAGGATCAGGCGCTCCTGTTCGAACTGCTCGAACCCGGTTTGATAGGGGTTTCGCTGACCGAGGAGTACCAGCTGGTGCCGGAGCAATCGACCTCTGCGATTATCGCCCACCACCCCGAAGCAAAGTACTTCAACGTGCGGTAGATTGAGAACGCACCCTTCCGGGCGGCTGCCACTTGCGCAAGATCTAGGCGTTCTCCCGGCTCCCAGCGAATTGGCTCGCGAGGACGCTCGCCCTCCCGGCATCTAGTTTCTACTCCCTGAACGGGTCGCCGTTTGCCTGTTAAAGGCTCGATTCGTACCTAAAATTGTGCTACAAATGGAAAAAATCCCGTTCGCGGGTTCCTAGGTTTTGTTTCCCTCCCCAATCTCGAAACAGGCTTTGC
>JABWCR010000035.1 GCA_013359125.1 Armatimonadota bacterium
ACCTGGGCTTCTCTCCTTTGAAGTTGGGGATAGCGGGTCAACCTCCACCAGGTACAATCAGATCGACGGCATAGAGTGGTCAGATCGAGTTGGGGATAGCGGGTCAACCTCCACCAGGTACAATGACAGACAGACGATGCGCTCGTTCGCGTCGGTTGGGGATAGCGGGTCAACCTCCACCAGGTACAATAGCTGATAGGGCGCAGGCGCCTGGCCGTCGGTTGGGGATAGCGGGTCAACCTCCACCAGGTACAATCTGCTGCTGTTCGTCCAGAAATTCGAGGCAGTTGGGGATAGCGGGTCAACCTCCACCAGGTACAATGCGATGACAGATCGCTAGGCTCGCCAGACCGTTGGGGATAGCGGGTCAACCTCCACCAGGTACAATCCCGGTCAGGGTCGTATGGTTGCCGTTGCCGTTGGGGATAGCGGGTCAACCTCCACCAGGTACAATTGCGAGATGAGAAGCCAGGCGCCGGGTTCGGTTGGGGATAGCGGGTCAACCTCCACCAGGTACAATCGACCATGCCAAAGGCTACCCTTCAGCTGAGTTGGGGATAGCGGGTCAACCTCCACCAGGTACAATGGCACGGGTCGTATTCCTGTGTGGTTGAGTGTTGGGGATAGCGGGTCAACCTCCACCAGGTACAATTGCCTTCACGACTACTAACTGCTCGAGTGTGTTGGGGATAGCGGGTCAACCTCCACCAGGTACAATTTCCCGCCCGCGAGCGAGCCCGTCCCCGCGTTGGGGATAGCGGGTCAACCTCCACCAGGTACAATGAAGCTGCTTTTGAGCAGTTTCGTCGGGGTGTTGGGGATAGCGGGTCAACCTCCACCAGGTACAATTGATGACCGATGAATCTGTTTTCAGTTTGGGTTGGGGATAGCGGGTCAACCTCCACCAGGTACAATAAGTCCGGCAATCCGGCTCTTCGCCCAAAGGTTGGGGATAGCGGGTCAACCTCCACCAGGTACAATGGACGAGGCCGCCTCTCGCAAGGCGAATGGTTGGGGATAGCGGGTCAACCTCCACCAGGTACAATCAGGCGTTAGGCTTCTGTGTGCGCTTCTGGTTGGGGATAGCGGGTCAACCTCCACCAGGTACAATCGCTCGCTGAAGGGCGCCTTCTGCGCCCAGTTGGGGATAGCGGGTCAACCTCCACCAGGTACAATAACTCTGTCGCTCTTGGCGCAGATTCAATGGTTGGGGATAGCGGGTCAACCTCCACCAGGTACAATGATCGAGCAGGCGCCGGTCGCGCAGATCCTGTTGGGGATAGCGGGTCAACCTCCACCAGGTACAATCGCTATTTCAATCTCGCGGCTTGCTGTGCTGTTGGGGATAGCGGGTCAACCTCCACCAGGTACAATTTTCTCACTTTACGATACTTATTACCTTGTGTTGGGGATAGCGGGTCAACCTCCACCAGGTACAATTCGTTGAACTATCGCGGCGCTTGCGATGCTGTTGGGGATAGCGGGTCAACCTCCACCAGGTACAATTCGGAGGCATGGCAGAACGCCTGCGCTCGCGTTGGGGATAGCGGGTCAACCTCCACCAGGTACAATCAAGGGGCAGTTCGATCTGATCGACGCCCTGTTGGGGATAGCGGGTCAACCTCCACCAGGTACAATCAATTATTGACCAGGGGCCCCGTTGGTTGGGTTGGGGATAGCGGGTCAACCTCCACCAGGTACAATAACGATCGCATGGAGAGCCACTTGAGGTCGGTTGGGGATAGCGGGTCAACCTCCACCAGGTACAATAAGGCCCTCGTCGATGCTCTCTCCGCGATGGTTGGGGATAGCGGGTCAACCTCCACCAGGTACAATACGGGGCGAACTCCATGTCGTTGATGTCCAGTTGGGGATAGCGGGTCAACCTCCACCAGGTACAATAAACGTCAATCCCGCCTCATCGAGGAGCAAGTTGGGGATAGCGGGTCAACCTCCACCAGGTACAATACAAGGCGCGACCACTCACGGATTGAAATAGTTGGGGATAGCGGGTCAACCTCCACCAGGTACAATTCGCCGCACTCTTTCGAGGTCGGTGCGCTGGTTGGGGATAGCGGGTCAACCTCCACCAGGTACAATTAATGTACGGGCGCAACCCAACGGACAAAGTTGGGGATAGCGGGTCAACCTCCACCAGGTACAATGTCTATAACCCGCGAAGCCTCAATCTGAGTACAAATTGGGCCTCGGTAGAACGAAAAATCCGCTCTATCGAGGCCTCTGTTTTTTCGTTACGCTCCAGAATCTGCAATCCTAGAAGAGCGTCAATTGGTCGGGCGGCTTCTCCGGTTCGCCTTTGACACGGCCATAGTAGACCTCCATCTTGCCGAACTGGGCATCGGTAAAGGCCAGAATCCGCACCTGTCCATAGGGCGGCAAGTTCCGCAATAGCCGCTTCTTGTGCGTTTCCAGATTGTCCGCGTTGGGGCAGGGACGGGCATAGACGCTTTCCTGCATCATAAAGTAGCCGTCCCGCTTGAGGAACTTGTGGAACTGAGCGTAAGCCCGACGCTCCTTTCGGTCGTTCATCGGCAGGTCAAAGGCGACTACGTTCCACATGATCTTGAATTGGCTTACGTGAATGCGTTCGGGATTTGCAGCTTTCTTCCGTCTTGGCATAAGAACCTCCGCACAGAGGCCGTATAGAGGGTTAGGGCGGCGAGAAACGGCAACGACTTGCCGCGCAATGAAACGTCGGAGACGGTAAACCGAAGGAGTTCGGCCTTCACCTTTCGGTCGAACAGAATCGGGTCGGGCGAAGCGCGCCATATCCGGTAGACAAAGGCGTCGACCAAGGGCCGGAACGGCTCCATCAGATCGTCGGCCAGGCAGAAGGGGTTGTACCGATTGCGATGGTGGATGCCCAATGATGGATGAAGGCCTGCGCCGACGACCGCCCTCGCGACGCACGCTCTCAAGATCGCGTAGCCGTAGTTGAGCAGGTTGTTCGGATAATCGCCAAACCGCTCTCGCCGAAAATCTTCGCCAAAGAGCCGTTGGAAATAGATCTGGGCGGCGTTGCCTTCGCAATTGGTCGGATCGCCCGAGGCTACCTGCGCCGCAAGCCGTCGAAGCTTATCGGCGCGACCGCAGACGCCTTCGATCAGGGCGGCCTGGGCGTTGATCTTGGCCTGTACGATCTGTTTCCAGGCCTGTTTCTTGGCGGGCCCCGTTGCCTCGATCTGTAGGAGCAGCGTTTCGGTATGCGTCGAGTTGCCTTCGATCGGCAGCGTGAGGGAGGCGGGCATATGGCGCTGGTCGCACCCGACGATCGCGATGTTCTGCTCGGCGCAGGCGGTAACCAGAGGCAGCGTTAGGGCGATGGTGGGGTTGTCGAGGATGAGCACGGCGACGTCTTCCAGCGGCGCCGAGAGGGTATCGGCCTCGCTCCGATCTACGACTATTTGGCGGTCGGCCAGCGATAGCCGAGCCGGCGTGGCGACCTCGATCACTCGACCTATCATCGAATGAATTGATACGCCGATTCTGAGGCGTTAGCGCCTGTCTAAGTTGCGAGTTTTTGGCTAATCGTTGGCGGGATACTTGCGGCCAAGGGGGTCGATTGTGACTTTGGAAGCCTTGAGTTGGTTGATGCTAATGTTGAATGGTCGCTTTAGGCTTCCATCACTGTGAACTTTCAGGCAAATTCTGTGGTTAGTGCGTTCAAGTACAGCGACTTTGTATAATCCCGCTTTATCTCCCTCCATCTCGATCAAATCCCCCTTGCACAAGCTCATGATAAATCGCCAGTTCGGACCATGGTCGCGCTGCACCAGCGCTTTCTTGTCTCGTCTGACCCGATGTACGGCCTCCCAGGTCGAGACGAACGCGCCGCGCCGTTGTCCCTTTTTGTACTTCTTGCCGTCAACAGTGCAATCGTTCAGGCATTCCAATATCTCGACGTGGTGATAATCGCCGATCGGATACCATCGGGGCGAATCGTCCTTCTTGCGCCCCATCTTGATAAAGGTCTCCTCGCCTTCGGACTTCAGGATTCGCGCTCGCCGGGCGGTCAACTCCCTTTGCCCGATCTTGTCTCTGTATCGGAAGGTCTCATCCTCGCCCAATAGGGACTTCAGCGCCTTCTTGTACGCATCGCCTTCCAACTTTGCCCAATCGATGCCGGCTTGGTTGGAGATCGCCTGAATCAGCTTCTTTTTCAGCATCCCGTCAGCAAGCGCCTCGATCTCGCCCTTAGACATAGCCGAGATAGGCTTGCGAATGGAGTATTTTTCCTCTGCTCCGTACTGCTTTTTGGCGTACGGGTTCGGGTCGTGCAGTCCGCCTGATATGTCCCGCTTGGGCGCGTGCGAGACGATGCAATTCTCGACCAGGCGTTCCAACGATGAGCGCAATGAGGGCCACTGGGGCACGTTGAGTTTGTTGATCGATTCGACCTTTTCCATCTCTAGTTTTGCGATGTCGCTGATGCGCTTGGTGATAGCCGGCGTTGTCAGTGCGACGACGGCGGCGTCGATCATGTGGTGCCGATGATCTTCGCGCGTCTTCTCGTCTTTGCCCTCTGGATTGAGGATTGTGTTGAGTCCCCATTTGTGCCTCAGCCATGCCGTGGCCTTGCCCGATACGGTTTGCACCTCTACACCCAGTTGCTCCAAGTACTCTCTTACGGCGACTGCGATGTAGCCAGTGTCGGAGAGCTGGCGGTTCTGAAACTGCTCTTCGTCAAACGTTTCCCGGCAGAACAGGTTGACTTTGTGCTTTTTCATGCCGAACTTTTGGTTCTGTCGCATGTTTTCGATCAAGTCGTTCCATTTATTGGTACCGCCAAAAGCCTCGAAGGGGGTTCGGTCGCCTTTCAGTTGGTTGACTTCTGCAAAGGCGAGGGTCTTGTTGTTAAACGAGTCGTCCCACGACCGGCCGAATGGAATGATGTGCTCGATATGGACGTTGCCATTGGTGAGGTCGCTGGCGTTGATTTGTCGGAGCGTATAGGGACACTTTTCGCCGCATTCCTTCCACAGCCGGTACTTGATCCTATCAGTGCGGCTGACAATAGGGTGCCCTAGTTCCGCATAAAACTTGTCGGCCTCTTTATTGGCATCCTCGTTCTTTTTGATCGAATCGTCGATCGCCTTGAGAGCCTTGCGACCCAATTTGAGTTCGCGGGCGAACTCGATTCGGATCAGGTCGGGCTTGCCATGCTCTCGAATGATGGCGTTGACCAGTTTTCTGGTTTCGACCAGCGCTTTGTTGAGAGTTGGATTTCGGAGATCGGGAGGCATGGGCAGTCGGGCTTGCGCATCGATGATGATTTGATCTCGACGCTTGTAGCCCGCGGCCTGCGCGGCGTCGTGCTCGTTCAGGCCGTGCTGTAGATGCGGCAGCATCTTTTCCATGGCTTTGCGGCTCAGGTTGCCGTATCCGTCCGGGAAGATATGCAGCGCCAGTTTCCCGGCGATCTCTTGAGGGAACTTCCAATGGAATCTTAAACTTTTTTCGAGCTTTCTTTTGTTATTGGTCGATCGAATTTTGTGCACCAATTGGTTGCGTTGCAAGAAACTGAGATCATTCCATCGCTTTTCGCCCATGATCTTGATCATCTCGACCGCGGTTTTGTTGCCCGGCAGATCGTTTTTGTTGGGCTTCTCAAGGTTGTATGTTGTATCCTTTGGGTGCCCCAGCAACTTTCGGACGGCCGCCCAAGAAAGGCTGGGTTTTGTCATGAGTTCTTCGGCCAGTTTCTGACGTTGCTCGGGCATGATGGGCACGTCGCGATAGTTTTGAGTCGCCCTCAGATTGTTGACCGTCTTCCAGATGTTGAACTCTTGGAACAAGGGCATGCACTTGGGCGATCTCGTTTGATCGGGCTCGAAGGCGCACTTTCCGATGAGTCCGCGTTGCGACTTGAGCGGTCTTTGGCCAAAGAGCAAGTCTTCTAAACATTGCTTGAACTTGCCATTGGTCAGCCGTTGTGCTATCCATATTTGTTCGAACTCTTTGCGCAGGTCGTCCCGATGCTTGACGCTGCCACGAATGCGCTCGCGTCCGAAGATCGAATGAAAGTATTGGCCGAGAAGTTTGCCGGCGGACTTTTCCCTAAGTTCCTTTAGTTTCTTGGCAAGTTTCTTGCCTTCCTCTTTGTCTTCCGTTTGCTCGGCTAATACGGCTTCAGGGTCTTCTACTTCGTTCGATTTGATTTTGTACTTTTGCTGAAGGGTCTTGCGATTGCTTTGGAATCCGCGCCGATGACCGAGGTGGAAGAGCGCCGTTGCCAGTTCGACAGAATCCAACTGCCGTTCGATCGCGTCTTTGCGCAACTGGTATGGGTTGAGCGCAGGATCGGGGCTTGCGCCGAGCTCTTTCTCCAGAAGCTTTTTAAGGTTTCTCAGTCGTTGGCCGCGCCGATAGATGTTCCGACGCTGGCCGCGAAACGTTCGACGCTCGGCATTCAGCGGAGTTTTCTTCTTAGGATCGATGACCGAAGGAAATATCCTGACTCCAGCCGCAAGGATCTTGCGGTCGGCATTGGGATTGCTCGGTTCGTCGAACACGACCCAGCCCAGAGAATTGGTGCCCGCGTCGATCCCGACAATTTTTCCCATGCTCGTTTGCTTCTACATCGATGTGTTGCATTCCTGCCAAGCGACGACTTGACATCGCCTAAAGTTGGGGTATAATGTAGTCGCAAGGTTGTACCTGGTGGAGGTTGACCCTTATCCCCAATAAGAAGGCCAAAAACCTTGCGAGGGTAAACCGTCTTCGGACGATACCCATCTATACCCGAGGGCTTGCCCCTCGGGTTTTCTCTTAATTCCCCTCTATTTTCTTGAACGGCTCGGTGCGGTTAGCGGACATTGAAACGGCGATGTAGGCCAGTTTGGAGGCGTTGGTCGCCTTGTCAAAGTTGATCTTGTCCACGGTGTCGCCCGGTTGGTGGTAGTCCGGATGAAATCCGCTGAAGAGAAAGGCGATCGGGATGCCTTTGCGGGCAAAGTTGATGTGATCGCTGCGACCGTACACGTCCTCTTCGTCGTACTCAAACTTGAAATTGACGTACTTGTTGGCCTCTTGCATCAGGTCGTGAATGTCGTTCGAGACGCGCCGCGTGCCGACCAGATGGATGGTGTCTTCGTTGTCGGAGGCTTTTTCGGTTCGGTTCTCCTCGTTGCGCCCCACCATGTCTAATTGAAACTCCGAGGTCATCTTGCTCAGGTCGAACGTTGGGTTATCGGTGAGGTAGCGGCTGCCGATCAGGCCGGCTTCCTCGGCCGCAAAGAACATCAGGATCACGCTGCGCTTGGGTTTATTCGGGTTCTCATGGAGGCCTTTGGCGACGCCCAAAACGGCGGCGCAACCCGAGGCGTCGTCGTCCGCGCCCCAGAATACGACGTTCCCGCGTTTTCCAAGGTGATCCAGATGCGCGCCGACGCCGACAAACTCCGCCTTAAGTTCAGGATCGCTGCCCTCTATGATGCCAACGACGTTAGCGACGAAGGCTGCTCGGAACTCAGAGGCGGTTGTGATCTTGACCTTTTCTGTGGCGACGAAGCGGTTGGCAAAGGCGCCTTTCGAGAGGTCGGGCATTTGGGCGATGCTGTCGGGAACGCCGAGCGCTTTGGCCAATCGCTGGGCCGCTTCCAGAGTGATCTCGCCGCGCACCGCGCCGATGCCCGTCGGCGGTTTGTCGGGTATCGGCCCGCGAGCAAGCGTCCAAGTCGTTTCGCCCAACTTCTCGACAACGGTAAAGGAGGCGAGCGAGCCGAACGTGGTCTGTCGGCGCAACTGGGGATTGACATTCTTTCCAAACACGATCACAATCTTGCCCGAGAAGCCCTCGTTCGGCTCCAATCGCGCATCGCCGCCTCCCTGAACGAAAACGATCTCGGCCTCTTCCTCGCCCATGCCGGCGCCCGAAAGGACATTGATTTCTCTCCCTGCGCTCAGCTTCAGGTTGTTAAACGCCATGAATGTCTTGGCGTTGTCGGCTCGGGCTTCGAAAAACGGCACGTGTTGGAAGTAAGAGCCGTTGTCGCCAAGGGGCTTGGCGCCAAAACGCTGGAGGTAACCGGCTACATAGTCGGCCGCTTTCTTGTATCCCGGCTGACCGGTGCCGCGCCCTTCGCATTCAGGCCCGGCGAGGTATTCGATCCACTTTTTGATGTCTTCTTTTAGGATGGCGTCAAAGCCCGCTTTGTAGTCAGACGGCACAGGTTGAGCGCCCGGATATTGGGCAATCGCAGAGGAGAATAGGGCAACGGAGAGGAGCCAGGCAAATCGCTTCATGGGCTTACACTTCGACGTTTGGGCCGGTTATTCCTGTCTGAGCCAGCAGGCCGCGCTACCGATCAGATCAGGTCGTTCGACGCGGCATCGGTCGAAAGCGCGGCTGCATCTTGGATGAAAGGCGCAGCCGGGCGGACGGGATGCAGGGTCGGGCGGCTGATCGGGGATGGGCGTTGGCCGTTTTTCGCCGCCCGGCAGGCTGTCTAGCAGCGCTTGCGTATAAGGATGGCGCGGATTGGCCAAAACTTCCTTCGTATCGCCCGTTTCGACGATTCGGCCCGAATACATCACCATCATGCGCTCGCAAACGGCTCCGATGACGCCTAAATCGTGCGATATGAGCAGCGTTGCCGTTCCGTGAGAGCGTTGGAGCGCCAAAATCAACTCGAGAATCTGTACCTGAAGCGTTGCGTCGAGAGCGGTGGTCGGTTCGTCGGCTATCAGGAGCTTTGGTTGGCAGGCGAATGCAATCGCGATCATTGCGCGCTGCCGTTGACCGCCGGAGAGCTGATGAGGGTATCGTCGGTACGTGGTTTCTGGCGATGGGATGCGCGCCTCGGCCAGCATCTCGATAGCGCGCTGCTTCGCCTGTGCGCGAGACAATCCTTGGTGCAGTCGGATCGTCTCGCTCACCTGCTCGCCAACGGTCATTAGCGGGTTGAGCGATGTGAACGGGTCTTGAAAGACCATGGCTGCCTCGCCGCCGCGAAGTCGCCTTAGACGAGAGGGGCTCATCTTGAAAACGTCCTCGCCGTTCCATAGCACGCTGCCGCCCAGCTGCGCGTTGGGCGGCGCAATGCGCATGAGCGAGAGGCCGGTCAGCGACTTGCCCGATCCCGATTCGCCGACCAGACCGACGATTTCTCGCTCTCCGATTTCGAACGAGACTCCGTCCACGGGCCGCACGAGGCCTTTGGGGGTAGGAAAAGCAACGCTCAAGTCGTTTACTGATAATAGCATCAGACATTCCCCAAATCGGCGGGCGGTTTGTTCTTGCCAAAGAGTCCGATGAGCGCGATCACGGTCAGCAGGTAGGGCAGGGCGAACAGAAGATCGGTCGGGATTTCCTTTCCAAAGGGCGGGTTGACCTGCCAACGCAACTGCAAGGCTTCGAAGAAGCCGAATCCCAGCGCTGCGCCCGCGGCTCCCATAGGCGTCCAACGGCCAAAAATGAGCGCCGCCAATGCAATGAAGCCCCGCCCCGCGCTCATGTTTTCTCTAAACTGGGGCACCGAGCCAACGGTCAGGAAGGCGCCGGCCAGTCCGGTCAGAAGTCCTGCGTAGACAACGCCAAGGTAGCGCAGTTTCAAGACTGGCGCGCCCATCGATCTCGCCTTGGCCGCATCGTTGCCCGTGGCCGTTACGCGCAAACCCCATCGCGTTCGATAGAGGCCAAAGTGGATGACGAAGGGCAGCGCGATCGCGATGATAGTCAGCCAGTTGAGGTCGGCCAACAAGCGCCCTAGGACTGGCATGGACTGAAGCCAGCCTGCATCAAAGCCCTTGAGACCGGCTGAAACCGAGCCTGTGCCAGCGCGCTCTAACGGCTCGATCAAGGCGCGATAGAGCAAGGTCGTGCCGCCAAATGCGAGCATATTGATGCCGACGCCGCTGACAATCTGGTCGATTCTCAATTTTTGGGTCATAAATCCGTGCAATAGGCCGAGGATAGCCGCGGCGGTCATCGCTCCCGCCACACCAAGCCAGGGATTGCCGGTCGAGAGCGCTATCCACGAGGCTACGAACGCGCCCATGAGCAGTTTGCCTTCTAGAGCGATGTTGATGACGCCCGCGCGTTCGCACAAAAGGCCGCCCAGCGCCGCCAAAATCAAGGGCGTGGAGACGCGGAGGGTCGAATTGAGCAGATCGAGGTCGAAAAAGTTCATCAGTCGCCTCGTTTGCCCCATTTTACGCGCAGGGTGGCGACATAGAGGATCAGTACGCCCTGCACGATGATTGCCATCTTCTCGTCCGCGCCGCGTTCGACCTGAAGGAAGTAGGCGCCTTGTTGAAGGGCGGCAAAGACTGTTGACGAGGCAACGATCAGTAGCGGATGTCCGGCGCCCAATAGCGCCGCGGCGATACTGTCGAACCCCACCCCGCCGGAAAAACCTTCGAAGAAGTACCGATAATGGCCGACAACTTCGATAGCGCCGCCCAGGCCCGCCAGTCCGCCCGAAATCAGCATGGCCGCGATCACGCGCTTGGCATACGGCGCCCCGGCCGCTTCGGCCGCTTCTCGATTAGCGCCGACCGCGCGGGCCTCGTAACCCCAAACCGTTCTAAAGAGCAAAAAATAGAGCGCAATGGCCGCTAACAGCGCGATCCCCAAGCCCCAGCTCGTTTCCGCAAGGCCCGGAAATGCGCCCAGTTCTGCAGTCGGTTTTACATCCGGCGTCTGGGGCGCTCCGGTGTCGGGCGATCGCCACACATCGGCCACCAACCAGTGGGTTAGATAGATGGCGATGTAGTTGAACATGATCGTGGTGATCACTTCGTGCGCGCCGCGCCAGACTTTGAGCAGTGCGGGCGCCAAAGCCCATATCGCGCCTGCCGCGGAGCCAGCCGCCAGACTCGCGATTAGGTGCCAAGGCGCCGGCAGATTGAACTTAAAGCCGACATAGGCGCCCGCCGCGGCGCCCACCAGCAATTGTCCCTCTGCGCCAATGTTGAACAGGCCGACCAACAGGGCAACGCCGACCGCCAAACCTGCCAACAAGAGCGGCGTCAATCGTTGCAGGGTGAAATCTCGATTGAGTTCGTCGCCCAATGAGCCGGACCACAAGATTCTAAATCCGTCCAAGGGCGCCACGCCGCTCAACTGCAATAGAACAGCGACCGTGCCGAAGGCGATCGCTGCGCCGAGCGCATAGCGCATCCAAGGCTTCACAGACCGACCATCCTTGCGCCGATCTGTTCGCGATCGTATTGATCGGGCAAAAACTCGCCCCTGTTTTCGCCTTTATAGATCACGGCTATTCGGTCGCAAAATTGGAACAGTTCGTCCAAGTCGAGCGAGACGACCAAACAGGCCGCTCCGTCTGCCGCCGCCTGTCGAAGCGCTTTGAAGGCATCCTCAGACCCCTTCACATCGAGGCCGCGAGTAGGGGCATAAGCCGCAACGACCTTAGGCGATCCGTGCAATGCCCGCGCCATGACCACGCGCTGTTGATTGCCGCCCGATAGCTCGCGCATGGGCGCCGTCAGCCCTGGCGTCTTGGCGCCAAATCGCTCAACTACTGCTTGGGCGCGCGACAGGATGCGCTGTCGGCTCATCCAGCCGCGCTTCGAGATTTCGGGCTCGCGTTGCGCTCCTAAGATTGCGTTATCGGCCACGCTCCACTCGGCGATCATGCCGCGGCGAAAGCGATCTTCGTAAAGAAACCGCAATCCGTATGCCAATCTCGTCGCTGTCGCCCATCGCTCAATTTTTGCGCCATACAACTCTATGGAGCCGGCAGCGGGCGTTGTCAACCCCGCCAAAAGCTCGATCAGCTCAACCTGGCCGTTGCCGTCCACCCCGGCAATACCCACCATCTCGCCTTGTTGTACGGTCAAGCTAAAGTCGCGCAATCGACCGGAGCGATCTTTTAGGCCGCTTATCTTTAAGGCAGGATTGGCTTCCACCGGCTGACCCAAAGCCTCAGTCGTCGCATGGAAGTCCGCCTCGCCGACGATGTGCTGGGTGATTTCGGTCTGGTCGATCTCCTTTACGGGCGCTTCGAACACCTTCTTGCCCCCGCGCAGCACGGTTACATGGTCGGCATGATCCAGGACCTCTCGCATCTTGTGAGTAACCAACAGCACGGTGCGCCCTTCGGCCTTAAGTCGCTCAAGAATCTCGAAGAGCGCGCCCGAATCGGCCGGCGAAAGCATGGCGGTCGGTTCGTCCAAGATGAGGATGCGGGCGTTGCGCCACAGCAGTTTCAAAATCTCTAACTTCTGCGCGTTGGCGGGCGTCAGGTCGCTGGCGGGCTGGTTCCATTCGAGCGACAACCCCACATCCTTAGCCAGGGCCTCGGCCCTGGACTCGGCCTCTTTGCGCCTCATGATGCCCAAGCTTCCGGTCATCTCCGCCCCCAGTAAGAGGTTGTCCAGAGCGGTCAGTTCGGGAATGATGCTGTAGTGCTGGCTGACCATGCCGATTCCGGCGGCGATCGCATCGGCCGGGGTGCGAAACTTAATCGTTTGTCCATCCAGCAGCATTGTGCCCGCGTCCGGCTGGTGGTAGCCGTAAAGCACGCGCATCAGGGTTGTCTTGCCCGCGCCGTTTTCGCCGACGATGGCGTGCGTCGAACCGGTTTCGACCTTTAGATCAACGGAGTCGTTAGCGACAAATCGGCCAAAGCGCTTCGTGATGCCGCGCATTTCGACGGCCATCGGTCAGTGGCCCATCCCGTAGAACCAGTTGGGCGGGTTGACGCCCGAACCGACTTTGAAACCGGCCTTTATGGCGGCGGTCAGGAAAAGTTTTGCTTGCTTGCAGGCTTCGATCATCTCTGCGCCTAGGGCAAGATTGGCAGCGATGGCAGCGGACAATGCGCAACCTGTGCCGTGAGTGAAGCCCGAATCGATCCGCTCGCCTTCGAGCCAGATCGCTCTTTCGCCGTCCCACAGCAGATCGTCCGGGGCGCCTTCCAAATGCCCGCCCTTGACCAGAACCCACTTTGGTCCGAACGCCTCAATCGCCTGCGCGGCGGCCAACATGCCCTCTTTGTTCCGAACCGCAAAGTTGACCAGAGCTTCGGCCTCGGCCAAGTTTGGCGTTACAATCGTCGCAATGGGCATGAGTCGAAAGCGGAGGGCATCGATGGCGGCCTCTTCCAACAACCGATGGCCGCTTTTGGAGACCATCACGGGATCGACCACCAGCGTTTGGCCCTCGAGCTCTCGCGCGACGGCCTCGATGATCACCTCGCTGGCCAACATGCCCGTCTTGATCGCGTCGGCGCCAATGTCCTCCAGCACAGATCGTATCTGCGCGACTACAAAATCTGGCGAAACAGGGTAAACGGCTTGCACGCCTGTCGTGTTCTGCGCGGTGAGAGCCGTAATCGCGCTCGCGCCGTAGACGCCGTGCGCGGCAAAGGTCTTGAGGTCCGCTTGTATTCCCGCGCCGCCGCCCGAATCGGATCCCGCGACGGTCAGGGCGGCTGGGCGATTGCGGACGCTCATGGGATTAGCGCGATGGCACGGGTTGTGCGATAAAGGGCAGTCGCTGGGCGATCTTGTTATCGTCGTCCATCAGAATCATTTGAGGATCGACCTTCTCATCGGTCCAAGTAAAGGCGGCGATGATGACTTTTTGACCCCGGCGCGCTTTGTGAGCCGCGGCGCCATAGACAGCGAAGGCGCCCGATCCGGACGGCGCGGGAATGGCATAGGTCGAGAATCGCTCGCCGCTCTCAACCACCCAAACATGAATATACTCGCCCGGCTCGATGCCCGAAGCCTGCATCGCGTCTTGATCGATGGCCAGGCTTCCTATGTAGTCCTCCCTCGCATCGGTGATCGTGGCGAGGTGGATTTTGCTTTTTAGTCTGCAAACCAGCTTCATACGGCAGATTCTACTCTCTCGGCATCGGCTTTGGCCGGTTCGCTGGGGGCAGAGAGCTTCTTAAGCAGGTGCTTTAGGTCTTTGGATCGCCGTCTCATGGCCAACAATCCGCCCAGCACGGTTAGGCCGGGCCCGATCCAGACTAAAATAGTCAGCGGTTTATAAAAAACCTGAAGCGGAATAAACTGCTGAAGATGCGTCTCGGGACGGTCGGGAATGTTGATCATTCGCAGCACAACCTGCTTTTGATCGACGCTGAGCGACACAATCACGCCGACCGCGCCATCGGGAAAGACGCTTGGAAACCTCTGCTGGCCCTCTTCAGTCGTTACGACGGATGGTTCGACCAGGGCTGGACGATCCCAGCCTTCCGACTCGATTTCGATCTGCGCTCCGACACGAAAACCGGGCTGTCCCATTTGACCCTCGCTGGTGAATTTGCGCAGTTTCATCTTGTAGGGGCCGGCTTCGACGCTCTTGTCCGTCGTAATGGTGGCGTCCAGAGCGGCCTCGGGCTGAGGCTCGGGGCGCGAAAGGAAAGATACATAGAGATCGTGCGTCAATCCGCGCTTGATCCAAGGCCATAGCACGGGGCGCGGTTCGCCCGACTTCCAATCGTTGTAATACTTGGGTTCGGCGATGAAACTCTCGCGGTCGTTCTTGACTTGGATTCGAACTCGGTTCGACTTGTCCTCGTCCGGATCACTGGTCATACCCATAAATCGCCAGTCGTAGCCGTGTGCCTTGGCCGAAGCGGTTTCATTCAGGATGACCTCCTCCTTTTTTTCATATCCGTTCGAGATAAGAAGGCCGAGCACGGTCGTAGTCAGACCGGCATGGGTAAGAAAGCCGCCTACGCTTCCTAGGGTGCGTTTGCCGCGCTGAAAGAGGCTCTTGGCATTGGACGCAAAGGCGAAAACAAGCATAGCCGCGACCATCAATATCCAAACATTGCGCACGCCCAACAGGATGGCGACAAGCGTAAACGCAATCGTAACCCACCAAGGGGCCAGCAGGCGTTTGAGCAGGTCGTCCGCGGTCATCCCGCGCCAAATGGCTGCAGGCGCGGCGGCCATCAAAATCGCCGTTACAATCATCCATGGCGCGTGAAAATCGTGATAGAACTCGATGGGGAGCGTCTGCTTTTCTCGCCCGAGCCAGACGGTGATCAAGGGGTAAGAGGTGGCAATCAGCGTAACCCATGCCGAGATGAGCAACAGCGCGAGACCTGCGGTTACCATCGATTGGCGCGAGGGGCCGCTGGTCGCGTCTAACGGTTTTGGGTTCGAAATCGACCGAAATCGCCACAGCCAAAGGCCGAGCGGCGCGGCCACGCCTAGACCCATCATTACGATCAATATCCACAAGGCGCTCTTGCCCATGCCATCGAAGGAGTGCACAGAAACGTCCGCCAAGGCGCCGCTGCGCGTGAGATAAGTGCCATAGACGAACATCGAAAAGGGCAGAGCGGCCAGGAAGGGATTCCATCGCGCCATGACGCCGCGAGAGACCTGGAGCATCAGCCCGTGCAACAGCGCCGCCATGCCGAGCCAAGGAAAGTAGGAGCAGTTCTCGACCGGGTCCCAAGCCCAAAATCCGCCCCAGCCCAACGTCTCGTAAGCCCAAAAACCGCCGAGCGTGAGACCGAACCCAAGCACGGTCGTAACATAGATCGCCCAAGGCCGACAACGCGCCGCCCACTCGCTGTATTCGCCCCTAATCAGCGATGCCACTCCCCAGGCGAAAGGAACGGCCAAGCCGCCAAATCCCGCGAAGATAATGGGCGGGTGGATGGTCATCCAGATATTTTCGAGCGAGGGGTTGAGTCCCTGGCCGTCGGTGATGCGCATGCCGGGCGGAATCTTGTCGGATGGGATCGGATCGAACGGGCTTTGGTAGGCTAAGATTCCGAAGAGAAACAGCATGATGAGGCTGTAGACGCCCATTACGTGCCGCTCGTAGCCGCCCGTCGTTCGTATCAGAATGAGGCCGTAGACGCAGATCCAAAGCAGCCAGAGCAGGAAACTGCCCTCTTGTCCGGCCCATGCGCCCGCAGTCTTGAACCACAGCGAGAGCGATCGATCGCTAAAGCTGAAGACGTAGAGGATGTCGTATCGGCCTGTGTGCAACAAGTACTGGAGCACGGCCTCGGCGCCAAACGCGGCGATGACGCTGACAATAAAGGTCAGCCTGGCCAATTTGACCTGATTGCGCCAGTAGAGCAGGGCAGAAAGCGCGGCTCCGACAAAGCCGATCCAGACGAAAGCGTAACCCATTGCTTATTTGTAGGTCTTTTCCGGCTGGCCTTGATATTTGCTGGGGCACTTCACCAGCATCTCTCGCGCTTCGAAAGCGCCGTCTTGAAATTGGCCCGTTACAATAACGCTGGTGGCGTGCTCGAAATTGTTCGGCTTGCCTTTGCGGAAGACGACGGGCATCTCTCCAGTCGCGTCCTTGCCGACAAAGCGAAGGGTCAGGCTTTTCGCATCGTAGTCGATGCTGCCAGGCACGGGCTGTACCGGCACATTGCAGTAGCGCGTCTTGCTGACGGCAGTCTCGATGGAGACATTGGGCGTAGCGTGATTGACAAAGGCAAAAGCAGTCAGCAACACGCCGATCAGCGTAACCGCCACAAGCCCGATAGCGCCCAGTTTCATCTCGATAGACCCAAGGAGATTATACCCCTGATCGGTTGTTAGACGCGCCATCCTCCCGGCTGGCAGTTTCTGTGGAGATTCGTACTGAAAATTGTGCTACAAATCAAAAAAATCCCGCTCATCGAAGTTTGGCTCCCACTGAAAGACGGGTTGAGCCGGTCGCCAAACAGCAGATGGCTATTAAAGCCTCTATATGAAAACGGCGGCGCATGGAGGCATCCAAGCCAGCCAGAAGCGCGAACCGCGCCCTGTTCAGGGAGCAAAATGGCTTTCTCTCCCCTCCCCAAACTCGCCAGAGTTTGGGGAGGGGAGACAGGGGAGGGGCACAATCGCCCGAGATAGACCGATGTTCGCCACTGTTTAGTCGGCTCGCGGGGACGCTCGCCCTCCCGTCGATAACGCTCCCGAACGGGATTTTTTCAAAATGTAGCACAATTTTGAGTACGAACTCACCCAGGACTGCGTCGGCTTGCCGGCGCTCGCCCATCGAGGCCAGCTGTGCTAGCCAGGCGGAAGGTTCCAAATCGTTCGGGAGGGCGAGCGTCCCCGCGAGCCAAAAGACGGAGCGCCGCCCGGAAGGGCGGCAGGCCGGGCGGAAGGTTCCAAATCGTTCGGGAGGGCGAGCGTCCCCGCGAGCCGAAAGACGGAGCGCCGCCCGGAAGGGCGGCAGGCCGGGCGGCAGGCCGGGCGGAAGGTTCCAAATCGTTCGGGAGGGCGAGCGTCCCCGCGAGCCGAAAGACGGAGCGCCGCCCTTCCGGGCGGCAGGCCGG
>JABWCR010000036.1 GCA_013359125.1 Armatimonadota bacterium
GCTACGAGTTTTACTACACGGACAACGGCGAGCGGGCGGCGTGGTTTCAGACGCCGACCATGCCGGACGGCGCCGGCTATCGCCTGCGCGCGGACGCGAGCCGAAGACATCGACCCCAGGCATCCAACAGAAAGGGCGAAGCGCGGAGAATTTCAAGCGCAGAATACAACGTCGCACTTTCCAACTACCCGTTCATCGCTTCTTGGAGCAATTTTTGGGTAGAAGGGGATGGCGAGGCGTCCAGAGAGCGCTCCAGCGCGTCAGATGTGCGGTGATAGAGCGCTATGGCGTCTGCACGGCGGCCCATGGCTGTCAGCGCTTGCATGGCCAGTCTGCAAGCCTGTTCGTCGCAATCGTCGCGTTCCAGGGCGTGCTCGGCCATGTTCACAGCGTCCCCATAGCGACCGGACTGCAGATAGTTTTGCGCCAAAGCGATCAGCCCTTCTTGAATCTGCCGATTGGCGCGCGCGGCCTCGCCCGCGCACCATGGCTCGTGGGCGAATTCGGGAAGGAGTTCGCCGGGCGTCGGGTCGAGAGCAGCGCGCAGCGCTTCGGCCTGTTCGTGGGGAGGCGCGATCGTCATTGCGGCCTGGATCGCTTGTTCCAGGCGCTGAGCATCGGTGAACCAGGGCACATTTGGGGCAAGGCGGTAGAGACCTTGCTCGTACCGAATCCACTCGCCCGCCCGCTCGCCAAACGCCTTCTTTAGGCTGCGTCGAGCGGCGGAGACGGTGGTCTGCAAGTTCACCTTAGCGCTGTCCGGCGGCAGGTGCGGCCAATGCTGTTCCAACAGCGAATCGGCATGTATCGGCTGTCCGTTCGCTAATGCCAGATGAGAGAAAAGCGCCCTTGCACGGGGGCTGGACCAGTGGTCGCGCTCCATTTTGCGACCGGCCAGGCTGATGGCGCCCGATCCTAAGAGGGCGATGTGAAGCTCCAGGCCGTCCTTTGCGCCATCGCCCAACAGTGCTTTTTGAGCGCGCGGCCGTCCGTAGGCGGAGAGCCAGCGATCGGCCTCTTCGAGCGTCGATTTGCTCGTTTCGTTCCCGTCAACATCTAGCGCAGCAGACAGGGTCAACCGAGAGAGGCCCCGGTAGAGCGCGCTGCCCCACTCGTCCGCCACAGTGGCCGCTCGCTCGGCTAAACTCACCGCGTCCTCGCCTTTTGCGATTGCCAAATGAGCGCTCGCTCGCAACCATTGGCACTGCAGTTCGGGCAGTTGAAGTTCGGTCGCGGCGCTCTCGGCCTCTAAGACCGATAAAGAGGCATCGCCGAATAACCCCGATTCGATGAGCAGTTCGCCGCGCAGAAGGAGATTTCGGGCGGCCATCAGCCGGTTGTCCAGTTGCTTGGCCAGGCGCAGCGATTCGTTGGCGGCATTCAGGGCATCTTCCAGTCGGCCGGATTCGCGCATTGCCAAAGCCTGAAAGTAGAGCAGGTGGCATTCGCGCTGGCGAGCGCCCGCCGTTCGCGCCTCGGCCAACATGGGCGGCAGGAGTTGCAAGGCTTGCGCCGCATCGCGGTAAAGCAGGGAGAGGAACCACCAATCGCGCTTGGTGTACTGGCCGTTTTCGCCCGATCGAGCGCGGCTGACTTCCATCAATGCGCGAGCGTGGTATTGCAATGCGGCGGCTTGGCCCGAGAACCAAGCGAGTTCGGCCTGGATCGAGTGCCAAAACTCCTGCAGTCCGGTCGATTCGGGCCGCTCCGATAGCAGATCGAAGGCAAAGTCTAGCGCCTCTTGCGCAAAATCCTCGTCGCCCAGCGCTAGCGCGTATCGCACGGTCGATTCGAATACGCCGTACCAGTCTCGCGCAACGGCCGAGCCGCTGGTCGCCAATGGCCAAATGCGCTTGTGGGCGGCCAGAGCCGATCGGATGTCGCCTCGGGCAGCCGCGCAATGCGCCAAAGTGGCCTCGACGATAAACCGTCGCTCGTCGTCCAGATCGTGCGCCAGTAGGAACTTCTCTAAGTTCTGCTGGCCATGGGCGGCCGATCCGGTCTCGGCCATCTGACCGGCCAAGGCGCAATGGAGCTGGGCCTGAAGCGCAAGGTTTTCGTCCAAATCGGGTATTCGCTCGGCCTCGGCAATCGCCTGTCGGGTGGCCTCGATCGCGCGCATCATGCCGTCTGGCAGCACGAACATAAAGTGAGGCCGCATAGTCAGCAGCTTCAGTCGCTCGGCGGGACGGTCAGCCTTTTCCGAGGCGTTCAAGGCGGCCTCGATCAGGCTCAGTTGGAAGCGCGAATCGGAACGGTAGGGAATGGAGAGAATAGCGGAGTAGAGCGCATCGAAGGCTGTTTCGCTGGGCGGCGATTTAGTCCAGTGGACGAGTGCGGCCTCGCGCGAGAGGGCGAACTGTTCTGCGTTCTCTGCAATGGCTTGGTGGCGGCGGGCGCGGTCGGCAGGCGGCATCGCCTTGTATATCGTCTCGCGCACCAGCGGATGGGTCCAGCGCAGTGTCTCGTCCTGTCGGTCCGTCCAGCCTGTCTCGATTGCGCTTGCGATGGCTTTGCTGTTCGGTTTTGCGCCCATTAAGAGATTGATGTGGCTAAGATTGAACTCTCCTTCGAAGCAAGCGCCCCAGCGCAAGAGTTCTTGCGCGGCGGGCTGCAAACTCTCAAAGCGTCGTGCCACTAGCGATCGGACGCTCTCGGGGCCAGCCTCCCCATTGACCTCGGCGCCCCGCGCCATCTCGGCCAAAAAGAGCGGATTCCCCAGGCTTAAGCGGTGCGCTTCTTCGGCGCTGACGGTCGCTCCCACTGTCGAAAGATAACTCTCTGTCTCCTCAAGGCTGAAGTTGGCCAATCGCAGATATTCGCCCAGGCCGTATTGAACGGTCTCCTGCAGCAGATCATGGAGCGAGTCGTTGCGATGCGTGCTGCGAGCGCAGAGCATGATGCCGAGCGGTTCGTGCCGTACCAAGGGAAGCCAACCTCGAATCATGTTGAGCAGCGCGTCGGAGGCTTGGTGCGCGTCGTCGATCAGCATCACGAAGGGGCGAACTCGAGCAAAGGTCCTCAATTGTCGGCCCAGCTGATGCGCAAAGTGCCAGCCTGAACGTTGAGGGGCTTCCGTCCAACTTTGGAGCGCTTGAGCAAACGAGGCGATCTGCGGATGATCTTGAAACTCGCGCTCGATCTGTTCTAGCAGCGCCAGCGCCGGATACCAGGGGGGTTCCCAATCGGCGCCTCGGCACCAGGCGTCAAAGGCTAACAGACCGTGCTTTTCGGCTTCTACCAGGCATTGGCGCATCAAGGTCGTCTTGCCGACGCCAGGCTCGCCCAACAGCAAGAACACGCCGCCCTGACCCGAGGCGGCGCGCAACAGCCAGCGATCGATCTGTTCGATCTCGGCTTGACGCCCGCAAAAGGCCTGTTGTGAGAGCACGCCTAATTATGGACGGCTAATCACCAGGCACGAAGATGTCGCGCGTGGCGATACCGTACAGCGGTATTTCGCCCTTGGCCGTCCGGTAAAAGCCTTTGCCGCCCATTGTAAAGGCGCCGCGACCCTCAAAGTTCACGTTGCCCTTGCGGCTCATGATCTGGAAAGAGTGAACCTCGCCGGTAAAAGCAAAGCGGCCAGTGCCTTGAAAGATCTTGATGCGCGCCTTGTACTTGGCCGGAAGCACGATTCCCTTCGGCAACTCCTGAAGTTCGACGTAGCCGGACGTTTCGAACGTGCCCTTGTAATCGAACAGGAGGATGACGGCCTGCTCCGCATTAATGGTTACCTTGCTCGATGCGTAAGTCTCGAGCCGGAAGTTAAAGGGGTCCGACTCGGCATAGAGCGTGCCGCGCGGCTGGGGTTGCTGGGCTCCCAAAGTCAGGGAGCCGGCAAATAAGAGTAAAAGGACCAATCGAAAAACGTTCATAGGTCAAGAGGATACCCGTTCAGCCAAAGTGATCGTAGCCTTCGGGCGGGTTGACGCCGCCCCAATCGATCCCGTGGTCGCTCGTCAGTTGGCCGATGCGAATCCAACCTGCGGCGATCAAGGGGTCGGGATTTGAACTTGCGACAAGCAGTTCGTAATCTTCTCCGCCTTGCAGAGCGATCATCAGCGGGTCGAGGTCGTTCTGAAGCGCATATTCTTTTGCTCCTGGATGGACAGGGACCGACTCAGGTTCGACTTGAGCGCCCAAACCCGATGCCGCGCACAACTTGGGCAGGTCGGCGGAGAGGCCGTCGCTGATGTCCATCGCAGCAGACCAATGGACGGCGGTTTCGTGCCGGGCAAAATCGAGGCGCGGAATAGGTCGAAGGTGGGCCTCATGAATGGGCGTAAGGGATGCTGTCCTGCCATGCTTTCGTAAGTCCAGCAGTCCTGTCAGAGACGCGCCCAATGGCCCGCTGACCAATAACGCATCGCCAGCTTGCGCGGTGGAGCGTCGAGATGGGTGGTCGCTCGTTCCCAGCGCAACGACATCGATCGCGGCACAATCGCTTCGGTTCGTATCGCCCCCTACTACAGGACAGCCGAAGCGCGCGCAACAGTCGGCCAGCCCTCGTGCGGCTTCCAGTGTCCATTCGGTGTCGTCCGGCCTGATTCCGACCGACCAGCCCAAGGCAAGGGGCTTGGCCCGCATGGCTGCCAGATCGCTCAAGGAGGCTGTTGCCGCTTTCCATCCGATCGAATAAGCGTCGCACCATCGACGGTCAAAGTGAATGCCTTCGAGCAGCATGTCCATCGTCAGGATCAGGTTCGTATCGCTAAACGGGATGATCGCGGCATCGTCCGACAAATCCGCGGCAGGGAAGAGCGACGCGAATCGCTTGATCAGATCAACTTCGCGCATCGTTCCAGGCTCGAACCAGGTCGATGGTCGCTTGCACGGGGTCTGTTGCCTGGCAGACGGCAGACACGACCGCCGCGGCCGCCGCGCCCGTCCGCGCAACCTCCGCGATGTTGCCAAGATGAATGCCTCCGATCGCGACGACCGGTTTATCGATGCGCGAGACGATTTGCCTCAGCCCCTCCAACCCCACTAGGGGCCCGGCATCCGGTTTGGTGGCCGTGCCAAAAATTGGCCCGATCGCCACATAATCCGCGCCGCGCTCGGAGGCCGCCAGCGCTTCGTCCAAGTTATCGCACGAAATTCCGACCAGAGCATTGGGCAGTAAACGTCGCGCCAGTTCGATTGGCATGTCTTCTTGGCCTAAGTGAATCGCCGGAGATTCGACCGCCCAGGCGATGCCCGGTCGGTCGTTGATCACGAAGAGCGCATGATGGCGGGCGCAGAGCTCCTTGATCATCAGCGCGTTGCGGTAAAGAACGTTGAACTTGGCCGACTTGTGCCGATACTGCACGATCTTGGCCCCGCCCGCCAAGGCCGCTCGCGCCTGTTCGACCGGGTCGCCAACGGTTGGGTCGGTAATCGCGTACAGACCCTCGATAGGGGTCATACCAACTCCACTAAGTAGTACTGTTTCGCGCCGCGCCGCAGGGCTATAAACCGGCCCTCAATCGCCTGATCGATGTGCACGCGATCCGATTCGGGCCTCAGGTTGTTCACATAAAGGCCGTTCTGTTGCAACAGCCTGCGCGCTTCGCTTTTGCTGGAGGCGGCGCCAACCCGAGCGGCAAGGTCAATGAGCGACATCCCTTCGCCTGCTAGTTCGTCCTTGGGGATTTGCGCTGAGGGCACGTCGGCAAAGATCTGGGCGATCTCGCTCGCGGTTAGGCCGTCCAACGATCCGCCAAAGAGCGCTTGAGAAGCCCGCACGGCCTTATCGACCGCGGTCTCGCCGTGGATCATGCGGGTCAGCTCTTTCGCTAAAACCGTTTGCGCTTCGCGCTTTTCTGGGCGAGCAACCGTAGAATCTTGAAGAGCAAGGATCTGCTCTTCGCCGAGCCAAGTAAAAGTCTTAAGACGATCGATAACGCTCGCATCGGGCACATTGTACCAAAATTGGTAGAACTGGTACGGCGCAGTCATCTCCGGGTCGAGCCAGACGCTGCCTCGCTCGGTTTTGCCGAACTTCTGACCGTCGTGCGTCAGCAACAATGGGTAGACCATGCCGTGCGCGTGCGAACCAGGATGTTTGCGCCGAATGAGATCGACGCCCGCCACGATGTTGCCCCATTGGTCGCTCCCGCCGCACTGCAGTTCGCAACCGTAATTCTCGTACAGATGCAGAAAATCGTGCGCCTGCAGAAGCATGTAGCTAAACTCGGTAAACGAAATGCCATGCTCCGACTCGATCCGCTTCTTGACGCTCTCCTTGGCGATCATGTAGTTGACGGTAAAGCGCTTGGCCGTTGTGCGCAGAAAATCGAGCAGGCCGATCTCGCTCAACCAGTCGTAATTGTTGACGAACTGCGCGTCTTCTCCGATGATTTGGCGCAATTGGGCGTAGATGCACTCGGCGTTGTGGCGGATGGTTTCCAGGTCCAGCAGGTTGCGCTCGTCCGACTTTCCGCTCGGGTCGCCCACCATCCCGGTGGCGCCGCCCACCACGGCGATCGGCCTATGGCCTAATCGCATCAGCCGCGCCAAATTGAGCGCAGGGATCAAATGGCCGACGTGCAGGCTGGGCGCGGTCGGATCGAAGCCGTTGTAAGCCGTGATCGGCCCCTTGGCCAGTCGATCTTCCAAGCTTTCCGTCTGGGCATAGATCAGCCCCCGCCACTTTAACTCCGCCAATGCGTCCATTGGCAGAGATTATACTTGGGCTGGAGCGCTTGCCCATTTCCAGGTTATACTATCGCACTGCGGAGGCGTCATCTATGATTCTGAGACTTTCAACTCTAATTGCATCGATCGTTGCCGTTGCTGCCGTTTGCGCCCAGCCAATTACCTATCAAGGTCAATTGAAGGACGGCGGACTGCCGGCCAGTGGCAGCTACAATCTAACGTTCGAGCTTTTTAATGCCGCGTCGGGCGGCGCTCAAGTAGGCCCGACCATTAACTCACCGGGCCACCTGATAGCCAACGGACTGTTTACCGTCAATCTGAACTTCGGCCATGTGTACCACCAGGGCGATCGCTGGCTGCAGATCATAGTCAACGGCACAACGCTCGTGCCTAGGATCAAGATCAATGTTACCCCTTATGCCATGTATGCCAATCGACTCATTTTGCCTTACTGGGACATTGCAGACCTTCCGAATCAGCCCGTTTTCTTGATTCAGAACACGGCTACGTCTGGCAACCCGACGGGTCTCTTCGCCCAAGCAGAAGGTGGCACGGGCAATGGGGTTGTTGGCCGTTATGTTAGCACGGCGGCTGGCGGCAACGGCGTTTACGGCGAGACCTGGAGCCAAAGCGGCCACGGCATTGCTGGCGCCGCGATGTCTAGTAGTGGCACGGGAATCGGTACCGGGGGATATACAAATGCGGCCAATGGACGCGGAGTCTATGGAGAAGCCTCCAGCGACACAGGCGCGGGCGTTGGCGTTTATGGCCAATCTTATGCTCCAAACGGTACGGGAGTCTTTGGTCATGCGATCACTACGATAGGCATCGCTCATGGCGTGCACGGCCAGGCAGACGGCTCGGGAAATCGGGGCGTGTTTGGTCATGCCACTCACTTGGGTGGTGGCGGCGTCGGCGTCTATGGGCGATCCGATGGGGGCGGAGGTGCAGGCGGAAAGGGCGTGCACGGCGTTGCGACTCACCCCTTCAACCTAAGTTTCGGCGTTTATGGCACGGCACAAAGTACCGCGGGTTCAGGAGTCGTTGGCGAGTCGATTGCGACCACAGGATTCACCTATGGCGGGCAGTTTCACGCTAGCAGCAGCGCCGGTCGGGCGGTTTATGCCCGGTCGAACGCAACCACAGGCACGACTTACGGAGCGCTCATCGAGAACTTGAGCGCTAATGGTTTCGGCGTCCACGTGCACAATCAAGCGACGACAGGTCCCAATCAAGCTGGCTATTTTCAGGCAGACAGTCCGCAAGCACACGGAGTTTCTGCCTTTTTGACGTCTGCCACGGGCAGCGGATATGCTCTTTATGGTCGGTCGGAAGGCATCAGTGGAGTGGGCGTCTATGGACTTGCTCAACATGGATCCGGGTTCACCTTTGGGGTGTTCGGCCGAGCTCAAAGCCCTAATGGATATGGCCTCTATTCGGTGGGCAACTTTGCTGCTACCGGCGGCAAGTCGTTCCAAATGGACCATCCTTTGATGCCTGAAACGCATTTCCTCAATCACTATTGCAGCGAGGGCGTCGAGCCGCTCAACGTTTACAGCGGCAATGTCGTAACGGACGGAAAGGGTCTCGCTGTAGTCCAATTACCCGATTACTTCGCGGAAATCAACCGCGACATCCGATACCAATTGACCTGCGTCGGACAGTTCGCGCAGGCGATCGTGAAGGAGAAGGTCGTCGGCCATCGCTTTGTGATTCAAACCGACAAGCCGAACGTTGAGGTTTCGTGGCGCGTCGAGGGCGTCCGCAACGACCGATGGATGCGCGAGCACGGCTTTCAGGCGGAGAAAGAGAAGCCCGAGGAGTTGAAAGGGCGCTACCTGCACCCTGAGTTCTATGGACAGCCGGCCGAACAGCGTATCGGGTACGAACGCGGCGTCCAACCAGGTATAACCAAGCCATGAAGCCAAATAACTGGGTGCCCGTCTCATTGGAGCCGGATCCGGTGATCGAGTACTACAAGAAGGACGTCGACATGTCGCTGCTTCGGGAGAATCTTAAGCTCACGCCAGAGGAGCGGATTGTCCGAATGTTAGAGATTCGAGAGTTTATGCTGGAAGTCCGCCGAGCGGGGGAAGAGCACAGGCGGGAGAATGGGTAACGGTTTCGCAGAGGTCCTTAGGAGGTTTAGCGAGGCTCAGGTTGACTTCGTAGTCATTGGTGGCGTGGCGGCGGTTGCCCATGGCGCTGCGACGGTTACCTACGATCTTGATATTGTGTATGAGCGCTCTCCCGAAAACCTCGGCCGAATGGTCGAGGCGATGCGGCCCCTTAAGCCCTATCTTCGGGATGCTCCCGAAGGCTTGCCCTTCATTTGGGACGAGAAGACCCTCCAGCGCGGCCTCAACTTCACCCTGATGACGACCGCTGGCGCTGTCGATCTCTTGGGCGAAGTCGCGGGCGGATCGACTTACGGCGAGCTCAAAGACTCAACTATCACTCTTCGCATCTTCGGAATAGACTGCCCCTGCGTCAGCCTCGAAAAACTCATCCAGCTTAAACGCGCCGCCGGGCGCCCGAAGGACCTGGCCGCCTTGGCCGAAATCGAAGCCCTCCGAGACGCCCGCTCCGACGGCTGAACCGTCGCCAGCCCTCAGCAGCCCGCGCCGAATTGGCTCAGCACAAGCGCCAGATCCGCGTCGTCTATAATCCCGTCTGGGACGACGTCCTCTAGACAACTGCCGCAGTTCGCCAAGCCAAACGCCTGCAAGACCGCCGCCAAGTCGACATCGTCCACGCAGCCGTCCAAATTGACGTCCCCTGGGACATAAGTCCAAAGGGTCGGGGATGCGACCGACCACAAGCCGCCGTTATCCTGAACACGAAACGCAAACGAGTCGCTTCCGCTCCGGACCGGCGCAAAGCTGAACGACGGTTGCGCGCCGCCGATGGGCGCCTGAGCCGGATGCGCCAATATCGAATAGGTCAGAGGATCGTCGTTCGCGTCATAACCGGCCAGCGCAAACGTGCGAACGGCGCCGTAAACGCAGTGAATCTCGCCGATCGGCGCGGTCGAGACGATCCATGCCGTGCCGTTCTGCAGAGACAAGTTCAAACTGTGCCCCGACGCGTCGGCGGCGCTTGTTCCGTGCCCTCGGTTCGCAGGCCAGTAGGCGACTAAAGAAGAATCTTGCGCGTCTGCTATGGCGTGCCTGCGCAGAGCAATCTCTCGCTGGGTCAAGGCGCGGCCCCATATCCGAAGCTCATCGATGTCCGCATGCGCGTTCAAATCGCCTAACGGGTGCCAATTGCTCCGTCCGACAAAATTGCTCGTGCGGACAACCGCCCTGGGAACCGGAACATAACCCGACGCGACCAACCCGCCGTTGACGAACAGCCGCGCCGTGTTGCCGCTCAGCGTGCCGGCCAGATGAACCCACTGGTTCAAAGGAAGCGCGACGCTGGAGGCAATGCCCAGCCCGCTTGAGCCGTTGAACACGAACATATAGGGACGCCCGCTGTCGACCTCGCTTAAGGCAAGAAACACGTTGTCGCTCTGCATCCCGTTGCCAAAGTCGATCACGCGCGCCATGCGATTGTGCGAGCGAACTCGCACCCAGGCCTCGATTGTAAAGTCGCCTGAAAAGTAAACGGCGCTGGGAGCCGTCGCATAGTCGTCAACCCCGTCGAGGGACAAAGCCGTTCCGGCCAGCACCGCCGTCGGAGCGCTGTTCAAAATGGTCAGCGAAGCCGAAGCCGACTTAGACGTATACGAAGCGTCCCCCGCAAAATCGGCTCGCCATGCATACGAGTTGGAACGATAACCGGTAGGGAGGGTAAACGTCAGAGACGCCAGCCCGGACGCATTGGACACCGCCGACCCGACCGAGCGCCCGTCGAACGTAAACCCGATCGTCCGACCGGGAATCGGATTGCCCGACGTCGCGTTCGTGATCGTTGCGCTCAACGCTATAAGCTCTCCCGCCCGACCTTGAAGCCCGCTGGGCAACTGAAGCGCTACTCCGGCCTTCTGGATCGTGAGCGTCGATGCCGCCGTCGATCCGTAATAGTCGACGGTCTGTCTGAATTCGGCGCCCATGGCAGTGGGGGTCGCTTCGGTTCCTTCGGGAATCGTATAGTTCAAAGTCGCCGTCCCAGACGAGTTGGTAACAGCCGAGCCTACCGAAACGCCGTACACCGTAAAGTGAATGGTCGCGCCCGGTAAAGCGACCAACTGCCAAAAAGGCGGCAGAGCATACTGGCACGTCGCGCGCAACTGAACGGTATCTCCAACCTTGCCCGAAGCCGGATTGAGAACCAATTGAGTCGCCAATCGGCCAATGCGCGTCTGCGCCACCCACGATCCCCACCGATTCGAACTCCTGACATATTCGCCGGCCACCCAAATATCCTGATTCACGTTTGGGTCCGGAGAGGCTCCCAAATAATCGCCCCAACGGTTTCGATCGCTCGAATCGATGCGGGCGTAGCTGGCCGATCCTTCCTGTACCAGCGCGCTCGATTCGAGCGTGCTTCCCGGTCCGTCTCGCCACGCCGTTACGCGCGCCTCTGCATAGACGCTCGAACTTGACTTGGTGAAAACCATCGAAAAGTCGTTATAAGCGTTCGGCGCCAGCGCCGGATAGTAATAGTCGCTGTTGGATGCTCCATACGTTGCAACCCGTTCCAAAACATAGGAGGAATCCTGAACGTTGATGACATAAGGCCGCACAGCGGCGCGCAGGCCGCTGCCCCAGTCATAGCCGATCGTGTGCGCCGTGTAAAGACGCCCGTTGCGCAGCCAGGCGGTGTGCATGCGAGTGTCGCCCGTGTCGATCGCCAGGCCGCCCGGCTGGAATGCGTCCGGCGGATCGGTAAAAGCCGGCGTCTGAAGCGATCGCGAATCGTGCCTTTGCAATCCGTTCAGCCATCTCTCGTTCCAAGTCGAACCGTTCGGAAAGTGATAGCGCGAGATCGCTAGCGAAGAGCTTCCGCTGCGACCGACCACATGCAGATAGTTCGAACTGGACCACTGTCGCGCCGGCACAGAGTTGCTTGTCGGAGGAACCGCCTCGTACCGTGTGGAGAACAAACCGTTGTACACCTGATGCTTGTTCAGCACGAACATCCTGGAGTGATTGAAGCTGTCATCCCACTGGAACATGTTCGCCGTTATGTAGATGGCGTTGTCGTCGTACCCAAGTTGAGGATAATCCGCCCAATAATTGGTCATTGGCAGGTTGTATCCCAGCCAGCTCCCTGTCGGATCGCTGCCTGTGCTGGCAGCAATAGAAATGGTGGAAGTCTGCGCCGAAGAGTCCATTCGATCGAACACGATCACCCAACGGCTCCACAAGGGATCGTAATAGACCCGAGGGTCGAATGTGAAATCGTTCGTGTCAAAGAAGTCGTCCGCGTCCCAATGTCGGACCTCATCGCCGTTCGTACGATTGTAAACGTAGATGTCCGAGTTTACAACCACGATCGTGTGAGACGGCCCGACGGCGACATCGATGTCTGGAGGATAGTAGACGGTGCCGATAGTGCCCATGCTGGGGCCGATAAACGAGGTTATAATCGAGGGCGCGGCAATGCCCGCATCGCCCGCGTCTTCGACCGCCGGACCTTCCGAATAGCCCGGATCGTCCTGTTCGAATTTCGGGTTTGGCGGCCCGAAAAACCGCGGAAGCCTTTGAATCTTGTTTCGATAACGATCGACGATCTGGTTCGGATCGATCAGCCGCGGCTTTAAAGCTTGGGGCACAAACCGAATCGTCTCGTCAGGCTGGCCGTGCACTGCCGCGGCCAAAAACAGAGCGATAACCGCCAATGCGAGGTTTCGGAAACTCGTTGCATTCTGTTTCATCGTATTTCTTCCTCCCGTTTGGGCTGCCTATGGCCTATTTTGCGTCCGTTTCCAATGAGACAGGCCGACTTGTTCAAAATTGCAACGCCCTGCTAAAAGCGATGTATACTTTTGCCAAAGAGGGAACCCGGTGAGTTCTGTCGGCTCCGTCATACGCGCCATGCGCGCGCAAAGGGGGTGGAGCCTTCGCCAAACGGCGGCGAAGGCCGGCATCAGTGCTTCCACCGTCAGCCGATGGGAGACCGCAACGACCTCTCCCTGCATCCCCGAACTGAATCAGCTCCTCTCCGCGCTGCAGGCAACGCCGCAGGAGCGCGACTGCGCCTACCAGGCCGTCTTGAAGCCCCGAGCGCTGAAAATCGTCAGCGAAAAATCTCCCAATGCGCCCTGCTCGGCGCCCGCGCCGGCAGACCTGCTCAGAGCCATCCGATTGAGAAAGGGCTGGTCGCAAGAGCAAGCCGCCTCCACAATCGGCGTTTCGGCCAGCATGATCAGTCGTTGGGAAAACTACGAAGCCTGGCCGGGCGCGTTTCAGCTGCACGCTCTGTTGCTCGCTCTTGGCGCGCGAGAGCCGGAAATCGTCTGGCTCGCCCAAGGCGGCGACCGCCATGGCGCCCAACCGCTGTCGCTGCCGACGAGCGCCGCCGACCTGGCGCGCTTTATCGACGATGCCGCTTGCAACCGGTTGTCGATAGATCCAAGCCTGCTGGACCTGGTTGCGGTGGCGCTGGAATGCCGCATTTGGAACCGCTACAAGGCGGGCGATCCCGTCTTGCCGCTGCTGGTCGAGGCCTGTGTCTGGCGCTCTCGAATATTGCTCCTCGACGGACGCGTCGTCGAAGCCGGAAAGAAAGCCGCACAGGCGCTCTCCGTCGCCTCCAAATGCCAAAAGTTCGAGCCGTACTGGCTGTACGCGGCGCACGTCTTGGCTAAGTCTTCCGCCGAAACTTACAAACGCTTCAGGCCGATAGACGGCGCCGCCATACTGGACGACTACCTGCCTTTGGCCAAAAGTTTCTCCCCCGCGTTCGAGGTCTGGTTCTTGCGATCCTTGGCCGAATACGCCGCCATGGCAGGGAAGCCAAGCCTGGCCCAACAGGCGAACGACGACGCTCTCAAATGCGACCGCCGGCCCGAGCCGTTAGCCGACCGCCACAACCTCTATTCCCACGCCTTGGTGAAAACCTGCATGGGCCAGGCCCAAGAGGCGCTTCGATTAATGGAGGAGAGCCCGGCGCTCGATTGCAACCCGAACGACGCGCCCTTGCAGCAGCTGAACGAAGCCTGTCTCTGGCAACTTGCTTTAAGCCGATCGGGCAGGGAAGAAGAAGCCGCGGGGTGGGGGCGCAAAGCGCAAACGATTCTGGAAGACAACAACATGTGGCAGGCGCGAGCGCGAACGTTATAAAACGCCGGAGACCGGCACGCCCTTTCAAGCGCGCGCTCCATCCGCCTGCAATAACCTTTTCCGTCGCGCAGCGATGCGCCCTTGTAGGGCTGCATCCCGCCGCTATCGGCTCGAGACCGTTCGTCCGTCCTTGCGCCCAAACGCACGGACAACGCAAGGATAACGCAAGGATAAAGCACGGAAACTTGGCGCGACAGTATACTAATGCCGGTACAACGATGGAGACGCCACAATGGGATTACGAGCAAGAGAGCGAGCTGGCCGAGGAGACGAAGCCCAAGGCCAAGAAGCCGCCCCTCTATAAAGTCTTGCTCCATAATGACGACTATACGACCATGGACTTTGTGGTGCACGTGCTGCAAACCGTGTTCCACCGTTCGCCGGCTGACGCGTTCCGCATTATGATGGCCGTGCATCAACAGGGCGTCGGCATGGCGGGCGTCTTTCCGTTCGAGATTGCCGAGGAAAAGGCCGAACGCGCCATATCGATGGCTCGGGCTAACGACTTTCCGTTGCTCTGCACCGTAGAAGAGGAATAGAAACCGAAAATGATGACCAAAGATTTACAGCGCGCTATCACGCTTTCTATGGAAGAAGCCGCCAAGCGCAGGCATGAGTTTGTAACGCTGGAACATCTGCTCTTTGGTCTGCTCCAAGACGCCAACGTGAGCGAGACCGTGCGCCATTGCGGCGGCGACGTCGAGCGGTTGCTGGTTGATTTGGACGATTATCTGACCCATCAGTTAGAACCAATGCCGCCTAAGGCCAAGCGTCATCCCGAGCCGACGACCGCCTTCCGCCGCACGCTCTATCGCGCCGAGGTCCACGCGGAGGGCGCCGGACGAGACAAGATCGACGGGGGCAACGTCTTAGCGGCGATCTTCGAAGAGCGGCGCGCTCACGCGACCTATCTATTGGAAAAGCAAGGCATCACTCGGCTCGACGTTCTGAGCTACATCTCGCACGGGATATCAAAAATCGAGGCTCCGGGCGGCGACTACGATGAGGATGGCGACGCGACAGAAGCCGACGAGGCCGATCGCCGCGCGGTCGCCAAGCCGTTGCAGTCGTTCGCGATCGACTTGCTGGAGCGGGCGAGGCAGGGGCGCATCGATCCCCTCATCGGTCGAGAGACGGAGATTCGCCGAGTGATTCATGTGCTCAGCCGACGACGCAAGAACAATCCCGTACTTGTGGGCGATCCGGGAACGGGAAAAACAGCCATAGCCGAAGGTTTGGCGCTCAAGATCGCGCAAGGCGACGTGCCCGAGTCGATGAAAGGCGCCGAAGTTTATTCGCTCGATATGGGCGCGCTGCTGGCTGGCACCAAGTATCGCGGCCAGTTCGAGCAGCGCCTTAAAGCCGTCATCGCCGCGCTGCAGAAGAAGCCCGGCGCGATCCTGGTCATCGACGAGATTCACACCATTGTCGGCGCGGGCGCGGTCAGCGGTGGATCGATGGACGCCTCGAACATCCTAAAACCCGCGCTGGCGAGCGGCGATCTGCGCTGCATCGGTTCCACCACCTATCCCGAATACAAGGCGGCGTTTGAGCGCGACAAGGCTCTGGCGCGGCGGTTTGAGAAGATCGAGGTCGCCGAGCTGACTATCGACGACACGGTAAAAGTGCTCGAAGGACTTCGCCCTTACTACGAGGCGCACCACGGCGTTACCTACTCTTTCGAGGCGTTGCGCGCTGCGGCCGAGCTTTCGGCCAAGCACATTAACGACCGTTATTTGCCGGACAAGGCGATTGACGTGATCGACGAAGCGGGCGCTTCGGTCAAATTGTCGCATCAAACCGAGAGCCGCGAGGTTACCGTAGCCGAGATCGAGCAAACCGTGGCCACCATCGCAAAGGTGCCGACCAAGTCCGTCAGCGGTTCGGATCGGGAGCGCCTGGCGCGATTGGGGGACGAGTTGCGGGCGGTTCTGTTCGGCCAAAATCATGCGATCGACCAGGTGGTGCGGGCGATCAAGATTGCCCGATCGGGATTAGGGCAGGCCGAGAAGCCAATCGGGTCGTTCCTCTTTTCGGGGCCGACGGGCACGGGCAAGACGGAGCTCTCCAAACAACTGGCGCGGGCGCTGGGCGTGCAGTTTTTGCGCTTCGACATGAGCGAGTATAGCGAGCGGCACACAGTGTCGCGATTGATCGGCGCGCCGCCCGGCTATGTCGGCTTTGATCAGGGCGGCCTGCTGACCGACGCGGTGAACAAGCATCCCTACAGCGTCGTGCTATTGGACGAGATCGAGAAGGCGCATCCCGATCTGTTCAATATCCTGCTTCAGGTGATGGATCATGCGGCGCTGACGGACAACAACGGCAAGAAGGCCGACTTTCGCAACGTGATCCTGATCATGACCACTAACGCGGGCGCTCGGGAGGTGAGCGAGGAGGGCATCGGCTTTCGCAAAGGCTCGCCGGGAGAGGGGCGCGGGGCGATCGAACGCGAATTCAGTCCCGAGTTTCGCAACCGTTTGGACGCTTGGGTCGCGTTCAATGCGCTAGGGCGAACGGAGGTACTGCGGATCGTGGACAAGTTTGTGGGCGAACTTCGGGAACAGTTGACGGAGAAAGGGGTCGAGATCGAGGTTACCGATGCGGCTCGCGATTGGCTGGCGGAGAAGGGGTTTGACCGGCTGTTCGGCGCGAGGCCGATGGCTCGACTGATTCACCAAAGCATCAAGGAACCCTTGGCCGAGATGATGCTGTTCGGCTCGCTGGCAGACGGCGGTCGAGCGTTGGTCGATGTTGCGGATGGCGAGATTGTGGTGAAAGAGGGGTAAGAGCGAGCGCTGGCAAGCCCAAGCGCTCCATAGGTTGATTCAATAGCTTCGATTCGTACTCAGTTTTGTGCTACATTTTGAAAAAATCCCGTTCGGCTCGTCGAGAATGTCTCGGGCGGGCGAGCGTCCTGGCGAGCCGAAAGACCGTGCCAGGCGGGAGGGCGAGCGTCCCCGCGAGTCGATGGTCGGATCGCCGCCGTCCTCTATCGAAATTGTGTTATACTATTCAGTGGCGGCGCGAGCCGCCGATTCGAGATCATGGAGGTTGTATGATGTCTGCATCATGTAGCGCCATCGAAAATCGACACACGCACACACACACACGCACATTGGCGCGCGCGCCGCTTAGCGGCCTGATCCGATTCGCCGTGCTCGCTCTCCTCGCCCTCGCTTTCTTAATCCAGCCGCCCAAAGCCCCCGGCCAAAACCAGTATGCCGTTACGGGCAAGTGGGACTACATCAAGGGCGGCAGCGATCCGTTTGAAGACCCTCGAATGATACGCATGAGAGAGCATCCTTTCGGATTGGGAAGCGGTCTGAGCGCGCCCTACAAACGCTGCGCGATTCGGCCTCCAACTGGTGGCCAGAAGGCAAAGAAGTCCGCGACACGTTTGGCGTCCACACCATCCTGCTGCCAGGCCGTCTGACTTTGCCTGGAGAGTCCGCCCAACAGCCGCGTGGAACCGTGATGATGATCGGAAGGGGGCAGCAGTACTATCGGTCAGATCACGCATCAACTGTCAACACTTTCAGTTGGAACGCCCATCTCTTATGGCGCTACCCGTGGAGCCAGCTTTACGACGAGGAGAACGGCGCGGGCCGGCACGGATACGGCTATCTTGGCTTCTCAAGGGATTGGGACTTGTCCAATCACAACCAGAATGACGCCTACACCTATTCCTCGAATCTCTTTTGTTCCGGCCACACAATCCTAGACGACGGTCGCCTGTTTGTCGTTGGCGGAAGCTACATCCCGCCTGGATCTTCTAATGTACGGGTTCACGGCCTCAGATCACTGTTCACCTACGACGTCGAGCTATGGCGAAACGACACGACCGGCAGCGGCGCCGACGACTACAAGGCCCAGGCTGGATGGAAAGGCGCCGCCAATGACGATTACGCGCCAATGTACTCCAAACGATGGTGCGCTTCGCCTTTGTTGCTACAGGACGGTTTCGCGCTCATCGTCGGCGGCGTGGACAACACCCAAGCCTCTACAACCTGCTCGGGACAATCGACTGATCGAAAGTATACGGAGAGTTTTGAACTTTGGAACCCATACGGAACCTGGGACATAAACGATCCCGTTCCGAGTGATTCGATCCGTCAATACCCTTTGGCGACCGCATCGTGCCTCACGTGCGGGGGTACAAGCTCGCACCCATGCCTCGGCGAAGACGACACGCATCCGGATTGCGGCGATCCCGTGGTCGGTTGCGGATGCCCGGCGAGTCGCGGCTTCAACTGCAACGAGGATCAGCGATGGACGCTGGGCAACGAGCACCCGCGACTTCACCTCGTCAGCTTCCTGGTCGGGTCCAATACCATCACATCGCGCTCTGCCTACAACGGCCCCTACTATCCGGTCTACGTGCTGAACAGCCACAACAAGACTCACGGCTGTTGGCCGGACGATACGGGAGACTCGGCTTGGTCGTGGAAGCGATTCCCCTATTCAGGCTCGTCCGGAGATCCTTTCTACCTGACCCGCGCCGGCGGCACATCGGTGCTGCTGCCTCGCATCGACGATGGGACGCTCAATCCGGAGACGGTCGGCAAGCAAGCTCTGAACGAGGTCGCCCGAATAGGCGGCGAGAATGGTTCGACCTATCTTACCGGCAGCAACTTCGGACGCCTCTATCGGTACTCCTACAGCTCGAGCGGCGCCGCGCACAAGACCCAGGTCGATCACCAGGCGCTTCAGCCGCTCGATCAAGACCGTCCGGGCGGCAAACACATCGGCGGCACGATCTTGCCCAACGGCGACATCTTCGTCGCCGGCGGCATGACCGGCCATGTCCCTTCCAGCAACGACATCGCCTCGGTAACGCGCTGGAACGCCGACATTCTAAACGCCTCGCAAGTCGACGACTGGGCCGACGCGCCGTGGACGCCCTTGGCCTCGATGCCGCAGGGCGACATCGACTCGCACCAAGACTACACGAACCAGAATCCAAACGTGGGCAAGGGCACGCCGGACAGCGCCCGTCTCTACCATTCGACGCAGATCTTGTTGGAAGACGGCAGGGTGTTAGCTGCCGGCACCGACATGGACGGCCACGACCCAGCGGATGATTACCGGATGTTCCGCAATCTCTATCCGACGCTCTACTCGCCGCCCTACCTGTTCAAGATCGTCAACGGCGAGCACGTGCCGATCAACGACGAGACCGACCGCCCCAAGATCGTCTCGATCGAGCTGGAACAGGCCGACTATTCGCAAGTGGTCGAAATCGAACACACGGCGCCGACCAACCGCGTCATTAAATCTGTGAACTTAGTCCGACCGAGCTCGACGACGCACAGCGTCAACTTCGACCAGCGTCTGGTGCGGTGCCACTTCGTCCTTAATGAAAACGGGACTACCTTGGAGGTTACAATGCCTTGGGACGCGCAGATCGCGCCTCCCGGCTGGTACATGGTGTTCCTCATCGACGACCAGCGCGTTCCCTCCATTGCGGGCTGGATCCGGCTGAGACCCCTGCCATGGGCGCAGTGCGAGCTGGAAGAGCCGGAGGAGACGACGATGCAGTTCTTGTTCGAAGGCTCCGAAGGCGAGGAGGAGTCGTGCGTCGAAGACGAGGAGCCGTTGTTGCCGCCACGCGCCTTCTTTATGGCGCCGATCAAGGTCGAAGTTCCCGGCGTCGGCCGATATCGCCTCTCCGTCAACGGCCTGGACTGGGACGGTATCGCAAGGTCTCCGCTCCTTGCGCGTCTGCCCGATGGCCTCTGTGAGTTCTATCTCCCGCCTCAGCAAGGCTATCTGGGCAAGCGGCTTATTGCCGAGGCCGGCCGCGGAGCCCGGATCGACGTGGCGCTCTATGCGGGCGACGCGAACGGCGACAACCGGGTCGACGCCGAGGACCTGGCCCTGCTGCAGGCTCAGATGGGCCAAAGTTCGGACCGATCCCGCGGCCAGAGGCTGAGCGCCGACCTGAACAAGGACGG
>JABWCR010000037.1 GCA_013359125.1 Armatimonadota bacterium
GACATAGACGGACCGAGCTGTTGCGCAGCCGTCCGGTTTTGGGAGAGAGACTAGGAGAATTCGAGGGTACTCGTTCCCCAGATGCTCGATTTGGCTAGGAGGCAGGTTCGCGAACTGAAAGCGATTTTGAAAATGGATCGCCAGGCTCCCGCCTGGCCCGCTTTGCGCAACTTTGTGGAAAGGATCGGTTCTCGCAAAGGGCGCAAAGAAGGGCCACCCGGAAGGTTGGCGATCCTAACGGCGTTCCGAAGGGCGTTCCCCAACGAACGGCCTTTTAAGAAAATGTAGCACAATTTTGAGTACGAATCAGCCCCCGGTATAATGCCTTGCATGGGCAACGGCTGGCACGCGCGCACGCTCGAAGCGTTAGAGTTCCATGCCGTCCGGCAAACCTGGATCGACCATGCCCAGACCCCGCTGGGACGAGAAGCCATCGCACAAAGAGAGCCGACCAGAGACCTAACCCTTGCCGAACTGCGACAAGAAGAGACCGCCCAAGCCCGCCGCCTCTACGACATCGATCCGCCGCCCGGCATCTCCAACGCCAAGGACGTTCGGAGCGAGGTCGCACGGGCCGCCATCGGCGGCGTCCTTAGCCCCGATGAACTTTACAAGACCTTCGACACCCTCAAAGCCTCTCGCCAACTAAAAGAGCGTCTCGGCGCCCGCCGAGACGACTTCTCTGCCCTTTGGCGATATGGCCAATCGCTCGCCGCCATTTCTGCGCTTGAGAAAAGCATCGAGACCGCCGTCTCTCCCTCTGGCGAAATCCTGGACAGCGCCAGCGACGACCTGGCCCGCATCCGTCGCGAACAAAAGCGCACAGCCGCCAAGCTGACCGAGCAGCTCTCCCAACTCCTCGGCAGCGCCAAATGGAGAGACCTGCTTCAAGAGCCGATCCACACCATCCGGTCGGGCCGACACTGCGTGCCCGTGCGCGCCGACCGTCGCGGCCAGGCCAAGGGCATTGTGCACGACTACAGCGCCAGCGGATCGACCCTCTTTATCGAGCCCGAGGAGATCGTGCCCCTTGGCAACCGCCTTCGAGAATTGGAAGGAGAAGAGAAAGAAGAGATCGAGGCGATCCTTTACTCCCTCTCGCGCGATGTCGAAGCGCATGCCGAGGCTGTCCGCGCTGGACTAGAGGCGCTCGCTCAACTGGATTTGCTCTTTGCGGCCGCCCAATACGCCATTGACCTTCGCGCTATCAGACCGACGCTCAACGATAAGGGCATCTGGCGCATTGCTCAGGCTCGGCATCCCCTGCTCGATTCGGCTTCCGTCGTGCCGGTCGACATCGAGGTCGGGCGTGCATTCCAAGCGCTCATTATCACAGGCCCAAATACCGGCGGCAAGACTGTCTGCCTCAAAACGATCGGCCTGCTGACTCTGATGGCGCTGTGCGGTCTGCCCGTGCCCGCTCAAGACGGCGCCCAGATAGCCGTGCCGGGCGGCATTTACGCCGACATTGGCGACGAGCAGAGCCTGCAGCAATCGCTCTCCACCTTCTCCGGCCATATCAAGCACATCGCGCATTATGTCGATGTCGCCGGAGCCAACGATCTGATCCTGCTGGACGAGGTCGGCGCAGGAACCGATCCGAGCGAAGGCGCCGCTCTGGCCAAGGCGATCCTAACTCGATTGGCACAGAAAGGCGCTCGGATCATCGCCACCTCGCACTATGGCGAACTGAAAGCCTTTGCATACCAGCGCGAGGGCTTCCAAAACGCTGCGATGGAGTTCGACATGGAAACGCTGAGGCCGACCTATCGCCTTCGATTGGGCGCTCCCGGAGCCAGCCATGCCCTACCCATTGCCAAACGGCTGGGACTGGACCCGAACGTGGTCGATGCGGCCATGAGCCTCCTGGGCGCTCAAGAGGCCGACCTGCAATCGATGATGCGGAAGCTAGAAGAAGCGCAATTGACAACCGAACGATCCCAAAAAGAACTGGCCGAAGAGCGTCGAGCCGTCAATGAACTTAGAGCCGAACTTGAACGGAAGATCGAGCAAGCCGAGGAGGCTCGTCTGAAAGCACGGGAGCACGCACAGGCAGAGATCGATGCGATCGTCAGCCAGATTCGCCAAGAAGCCGACCAGGCGCTCAAGACCCTGCGCGCCGCGCCCAAAGAATCAAAGGAGACATTTGAGGCCGAAACCAAAATCCGCAATCTGGACGCGCGGCTCCCTCAAAGGCCGAAGAAAAAGAGTGTAAAATCCGACCGCCCCGTAGAAAAAGGCGCCAAGGTTCGAGCGGACGGCTTCCCCGGCATAGGCACAGTGATAGAAATGACCAAGGCTGGAAAAGCCAAGGTTGCCTTTAACAAAATGACCACCGAACTGGACATTTCAGACCTTCAGGTCGTAGAGCCTGTAAAGGCGACCAAGGTTCAAGTCTCTGCCTCCAAGGTCTTGCGCGACCGTGCCTTCAATACAGCCAGAGAACTCGATCTGCACGGCGTTCGAGCAGATGAGGCCGAACCCCAAATCGATAAGTTTATCGACGACTGCCTGGCGGCTGGGATGTCCTACGCCCGCATCAACCATGGCAAAGGGGCCGGCATTCTTAAGAAGCTTGTCCGCGAACGCGCCAGCCATCTATCGTTCGTATCCAAGATCGAATCGGCCTCGTTCGACGACGGCGGCGACGGCGTATCGATAGTCCACTTTAAGAAACGCTAAAGGTAGAATTGCCGGGTATGCCCGCGGAACAGACCCATGACGCACTCCTCGATAAGCTTCGGACCTCTATCGAATCCAGCGACTGGTCGGACTTCGAGACGATCTCCAGTTCGCGAGCCGCAGACATTGCCGAAGCCGTTACGACGCTAGAAGACCCTCGATCCCAAGCCGAAGTCCTCAAGAATCTCCCTGTTGAAGCCTCTCAAGAGGTCGCCGCCTATCTCGACCCGGCCGTCTTTGAAGAAATCGCGCCGCATTTGCCGGATGAGCTTCTCGCCATGTTCCTGGACGCCATGGCTATGGACGATGCCGCACAGATCGTGGACGAGCTGCCCGACGCACGGGCCGAAGCGCTGCTCCAGTTAATCCCCGAAGAAGATGCCCGAGAAGTTCGCGATCTGTTGGAGTATCCAGAGAACAGCGTCGGGCGATTGATGACCGCCAAGTACGCCCGCGCATTTCGGACTTGGACCGCCTCCGAGGTCATCGAGCACTTGCGCCAGGTCGATCCCGAAGTCGAGACGGTCAACACGATCTTTGTAACGGACGAACTGAACCATCTGCTGGGGGTCTTCTCTTTGCGCGAGTTGATCCGCGCCGAGCCGCATCAAAAGGTCGAAGAGTTTATGGTAACGGACCTGGTCACAGCTCGGCCCGAGATGGATCAGGAAGAAGCCGCTCGCATCGTCTTCAAGTACGATTTGCTCGCCCTGCCCATTCTCAACGAGCGCGGACGACTGCTGGGCATTGTAACGGTGGACGACTTGGCCGATGTTTTGATCAGCGAAAGCACGGAAGACGTGCTGAAACTTGCTGCCGTTGACGCGCCGACGGAGCCCTACCTTCGACAATCGCCGTTCGACATTGCCCGCAAACGCGTTCGATGGCTGGTTCTGCTCTTCTTGGCCGAGAGGCTGACCGGTACCGTCATGCGGCACTACGAGCACGTGCTGGATCAAGTCGTCGCGCTGGCCTTCTTTGTGCCGCTGCTGTTAGGCACGGGCGGCAACGCCGGCGCACAGGCCGCCACCACCATTACGCGCGCGCTGGCTTTGGGCGAGGTTCGCCTGCGCCACATCTTTCGCGTCTTTTGGCGCGAAGGCGCGACGGGATTGATTACGGGGCTCTTCATCGGCACGATCGGCTTCATCAACGCCGTCGTCTGGAAGTCGTCAATGGACTTGGCGCTCACCGTCGCTTTGGCTCAGTTTCTCATCATCCTCTATGCGACGACTATCGGCTCCGTTCTTCCGCTCATCGCTACGCGCCTGAACATCGACCCTGCTCTCATGTCGGCGCCGTTCGTCACCACTCTCGTCGATGCGTCCGGACTTGTCATCTACTTTCTGTTAGCCCAACGAATGTTAGGAATCGCCGGGGGTTGACAGCGCGTCCAATTCTCAGGTATTCTGAGATTCCCCAATATGTAGGGGGAACCATGCAGGAATGGCCGCATTCCTGGTAGAATTGATCCACAGACTAGTAGTACGCGAGGCCAACAATGCGCTGTCCCTATTGCGGAGACATGGAAGATCACGTGGTCGATTCGCGACCGACGTACGACGGCAAGGCGATTCGTCGGCGTCGCGAATGCATCCGGTGCGAAAAGCGGTACACCACGTTCGAGCGCATCGAAGACAGGCCCCTGATGGTGATTAAGAAGGACAACCGACGAGAGGCATTTGACCGCGAGAAGATCCTAAAAGGCATGAGAACAGCGTGCAGAAAGCGTCCTGTGGGGATGCAAACGCTGGAAGACGCCGTGGACGACATCGAGAGAGAGATTTACAACCGCATGGACCCCGAGATCAGCGCGCAAGAGCTGGGCAGGCTCGTAATGGAGAAGTTGAGAAGCGTCGATTCCGTCGCCTTTGTCCGCTTTGCCTCTGTGTACAAGGAGTTCCGAGAACCTAGTCAGTTCGAAGAGGCCGTGGCGATGGTCGGCTCGCAAAGCTAACTCGCGCGGCACAATTTAGGAAGCATCAAAGGCAAGGAGGGCCTGCTTACCATGTCAGAATCCGTTCAAGGCTCAGCGCAATTATCGGGGAGCGAAACTCCCCGCCGCTTTGGCCACGTGCCCAAGGAGCGGCATCCCAACATCAATGCCGGGGCAGGCATTCGATTCGGACGTTATTTCACCCAGGCGGGATCCGATCCGTTCGACGCGATCGAATGGACCGAACGGAAAGCCGTCATCTCGTCCGAGTCGGGCGAGGTGGTGTTCGAGCAAGAAGGAGTAGAGGTTCCTTCGTTTTGGACCCAATTGGCGACTAACGTTGTCGTTTCGAAGTATTTTCGCGGCCATATCGGTACGCCCGATCGAGAGCACAGCGTCAAGCAGTTGATCAGCCGCGTTACAGGCACGATCTCTGCATGGGGCTCCGAAAGAGGCTACTTTGCCGACGAAGATTCGGCGCAAGCGTTCGAACAGGAACTGCGGTATCTGCTCGTCAACCAGTACGCCGCCTTTAACAGTCCTGTTTGGTTCAACGTCGGCATCGAACCGCGTCCGCAATGCTCGGCTTGCTTTATCGTTTCGGTCGATGACACGATGGACTCGATCCTTGACCTGGCCAAAACCGAAGGCATGATCTTTAAGTTCGGCTCTGGGTCTGGTTCCAACCTGTCCAACATTCGGTCGGGCAAGGAGCCGCTTTCGGGCGGCGGCCGAGCCAGCGGTCCGGTTTCCTTTATGCGCGGTTTCGACGCCTTTGCGGGCGTCATCAAGAGCGGCGGCAAAACCCGCCGCGCCGCCAAGATGGTCGTGCTGAACGCCGATCACCCGGACATCGAGGAGTTCGTAACATCCAAGTCGTCCGAGGAGCAAAAGGCCTGGGCGCTGATCGACGAGGGCTACGATCCGGGCTTCAACGTGCATGGAGGCGCTTACGACAGCGTCTTCTTTCAGAACGCCAACCACAGCGTGCGGGCAACCGACGCTTTCATGCAGGCCGTCGAGCAGGACGCGCAGTGGCACCTGCGCGCTCGAACCGATGGCGGCATCATGTCGTCCGTCGCGGCCAAAGCGCTATTCCACAAGATTGCCGAATCCGCATGGATCTGCGGCGACCCCGGCCTGCAGTTTCACGACACCACCAACAAGTGGCACACCTGCAAGAACACGGCGCCGATCAACGCGAGCAATCCCTGTTCCGAGTACGTCTTTCTGGACGACTCGGCCTGCAATCTAGCCAGTCTGAATCTGATGAAGTTTCGCCGTGCGGACGGCGAGTTCGACGCCGAGGCCTTCCGTTTTGCCGTTCGAACTCTGATCACGGCGCAAGAGATAGTGGTAGACAACTCCAGCTACCCGACCGAGCGCATCGCCGACAACAGCCACAACTTTAGGCCTCTGGGTCTGGGCTACGCCAACTTGGGTGCGCTGCTAATGGCGCGCGGATTGGCCTATGACAGCGAGGAGGCGCGCGCCTACGCCGCCGTCATCACTGCGATCATGCACGGCGAGGCCAATCGGCAGTCGGCGGTGATCGCCCGCGATTGTGCCGCCCCCTTCCCTGGCTTCGAAGTCAACCGAGAACCGATGCTAAACGTGATGAAGATGCATCAGGCAGCCATCGACGAGATTGATGCCGCTTCCGTGCCGAGCGAGCTGATAGCGTTCGCCCGCGAGACATGGCAAGACGCCATTGCGCTGGGCAACAAGCACGGATATCGCAACGCCCAGGTTACGGTCATCGCGCCCACGGGCACGATCGCCTTCTTTATGGATTGCGACACCACAGGCATCGAACCGGACATCGCCCTGGTCAAATACAAGACGCTGGTCGGCGGCGGCATGCTGAAAATCGTCAACAACACCGTGCCGCTTGCCCTACAGACCCTTGGGTATGGGCAAGAGCAAATCGAGGACGTCATAACCTACATCGATGAGCACGACACCATCGAGGGCGCGCCGCATTTGACTCAGGATCACTTGCCCGTTTTTGACTGCGCCTTTAAGCCGGCTAAGGGCCGCCGATCGATCCAACCGATGGGGCACGTTCGAATGATGGCTTCGGTCCAGCCGTTTCTGTCGGGCGCGATCTCTAAGACGGTCAATATGCCGAGCGACGCGACGCCTGAAGATATTGAAGACATCTACATGGAGGCCTGGAAGCTGGGATTGAAGGCCATTGCCATCTATCGGGACGGCAGCAAGCGCACCCAGCCCCTATCGACAAAACTCCCGAACGAAGCATCGGACGAAGCGCATCCCGTCCGCCGGCACTTGCCCAACGAGCGCAAGAGCATCACCCACAAGTTCAGCATCGCCGGTCATGAGGGCTACATCACGGTCGGCATGTACGAAGACGGCCGACCGGGCGAGATTTTCTGCACCATGGCCAAAGAAGGCTCGGTCATATCGGGTCTGATGGATGCGTTTGCAACTGCGATTTCGCTTGCGCTCCAATATGGCGTGCCCCTGGAGAAACTAATCGAGAAGTTCTCGTACACTCGCTTCCAGCCGAGCGGCTTCACCAACACGCCCGAAGTGCCGGTCGCAACCTCTGTCGTCGATTACATCTTCCGATGGCTGAAGGCTAAGTTCTTGGATTCTGGCGCGACCGAAGCGCCGGTGGCCGTCGCCGCTTCTCCCACAGCTTCTAGCGAATGGGGCGAGGTGATCACCCTTCAAAGCGATGCGCCGCCCTGCCCCGTATGCGGCATGATCATGGTGCGCAGCGGCGCTTGCCATCAATGCTTAAACTGCGGCACTTCTTATGGTTGCGGTTAGGTATACTCGGCAAAATCCATAGGAGGATGCAAGAGATGAAACGCGTAACTTTGTTTGCCTGCGTCGCCGCATGCTTTCTTGCAACGGTCGCCATCGCCGATGACGCTTCCGACATCAAGAAGCTCTATGCTCAGTTGTCCAGCGGCTTCAAATCCAAGAACGTCGATGCCGTATTGGCCACCGGAACTGCCGACTACAAGAGCAAGGGAATGGATGGAAAAGTGAAGAGCCGCGAGGAAGTCAAGCAAGAGCTTCAGATGATGTTCACGGTGCTCACTTCCGTCGACAAGGTCGCGATCACGCCGACCAAAATCACCGTGAACGGGAAGAACGCGACCGTCGCCACCACTTACGTGTTCGAAGGCAAGAGCAAGGACGAGAAAGACCCGAAGAAAATCCACACGCTGAAGATGACGGGCGAGGGCAAGGACACTTTGGTTAAGACTTCGGCCGGATGGCGCTTCTCCATGTCGCACGACACCAAGCAAGAAATATGGATGGACGGAAAGAAGATGGACATGTCGCCTCCTCCGCCCGCCGCCAACAAGCCAAAGACTCCCGCTAAGCCTAACAGCAAGAAGTAAGCGCCTCATTGAGGCAGGCGATGGCCGCCTGCCTCAATTGCACCCCATTCCAAACGTCGTCAAGACGATCGCCAGGTCGATGTCGTCCACCACGCCATCGCGATTGATATCTTCGGGACCATTGCTCGTCGCGCCAAACCGGGTTAGCACGCGAGACAGGTCCGTGTCGTCAACGCAGTAGTCCTCGTTCAAATCTGCGAACGGCTTCTGCTGATACCGAACGGTCATCATATCCTGGCCCCACACGGGGTGAGTCGTGTAGCCCGCCGCGAACACATTGTTGTTCAGATCGATCGTGGCGGCCAAGGGAGCGTCGTCATAATTGCCGCCCCCGTCCGTCGCCTGGCTTGAGATGATCGAACCGGACGAGTCGTAGAGCGCTATGGCAAAATCCAAATAGCCGTTGACCGCTGAAGCATAGCCAACCACAAAGACCGTATCCAGGTCTCCAAGGAGAGCCACGATCAAGCCGTCCACGCCGGATCCGCCCATTTGCCGATTCCAAAGCAATGTGCCGCTTGGCGAGTATTTCAACAAAACTCCGTCCAGGTTGAACGCGTTGACGGTCGTCGTGCCTGCTACGTAGACGTTGCCCGCAGAATCGGTAACGACGGACCAACCATAATCGGAATTGCTGGTAACGCCGTTCCACCGCCGAGACCATTCGATCGTGCCGTTTTGGCCCAAGGCCAGGGTTGCGATATCTTGCATTGCTAAACCGGCAAAGCTCGATCCGGTTGCTTTGACCCTCCCCGACAAATCGACTTCAAAATCGCCAGCATGATCGGCCCCGTTGTCCGGACCGTTGTAGCTAGTGGAATAGACCAAGGAACCGGCGCTTGTGTACTTGATCACCACGATGTCGCGCCCCGTGCCAGCGTTCACCGCGTCTCCAAGGATGTAAAGATTGCCGTTGCCGTCTCTCGCAATCTTCCAGCCAAAGTCGTTGCCGCTGCCCGACCCTGCAAACCGACGCTCCCAAGCCAGCGAACCTGTAGCCGAGTAGCGCAGCGTTACCGCGTCGGTATCGCCGTTCCAGTTGGGGCTGTAACCCGTAACGACCGCCCCGCCGTCCTCTTGCGCCAATACCGACATCGCATAGTTGCCGGCTAGTCCGACCCCATTGTAGGTCCTGCTCCAAATCAAGTCGCCATCTTGGCCGAACTTGAGCAGCAAGAAATTGTATTCGCCGGAATCGTGGTTGTACTCGTCGTCCGTATAGCCGGCGACATAGATGTCGCCCTGCGGCGTGAGAGAAATCGATGTGGTTTGGTCGTCCGAAATGGGGGTTAGCGAGAACTGCGAGGCAAAGACCTGCTCGCCCTCTCGATCGTATTTAACCAACAGAACATCCGCGTCGAACGTTTCGGGATTGCCGTCCGGATCGCAAGTGCCGGCAACGAACACTTCCCCATTGGGAGCGACCGCGATTCCATCTCCTCGATCCGGTCCATCACCCTTAATGTGTTTATTTGAGGTCCAGACCGGCCTAAACTGAGCAAATCCGACTGATACCAAAGCTGCGGCAAAGAAAACCAAAAAAAACGCCCGCATGATCCCGCCTCCTCTGCGTGAAAAATGGCACAACTCTTATGAAAGCGCCCACTTACAATTAGTCGCAAATCCTTCAGATTCCTGCTTCTTGCGGACAAATAAGCTCGCGAAGGATCGCGGCCGCCAAGTTCTTGTCAAGTTGGCCGTTTTGCTGGCCGCATTGGGACAAGTAGATGCACGATGGACAGCCGTCGTCGCACTTGCATGATTCTATATGACGCAATCCAGCGCTGAAAAGTTCTCCGCGCCGCTCGTAAGCCTCTTCCGACAGACCGATGCCGCCGGGCGCTCTATCGTATAAGAACACTGCGATAGGCGAGGCGCCTGGCACATAGACCTGCGTTGTGCCGCTTACATCGTTGATGTCGCAACCGGTAAATACGGGCGTTAGGGCCCTCAGTGCGTGTTCGATCGCGTGCATCCCGGGATACATAGGGTGCGGCGATTCGGGATCGGAGTCGATAATCGAATCCCACCGGATGCGAGACTTTGCCAGCCCGTTGGTCAACGCTTTGCTCATCCGGTTGCGCTCCGGGCGCCACCAGAGGGCCATCGTCTCGTAGCTTTCGACCGGCAAGATCAGTTCGACCGTGGCCAAAAGTTCGCCCGTGATCCACCGACGCCGCGCGAACCCGACGACTTGCTCGCTCGCGCACACTTTGCCGTACTTCAGTTCGCCCAGTCCCATCTCGCATTGCGCCACCATCTCTAAGGGTTCGATCGTCGCCTCTGTCAGAGCTTGAGTGTAGTATTCGGTACGCTCTTGACGCGCCCAGGCCTGACCCAACGATGGATCAAACTCGTGCACGAGATACCCAGATCCTCTATGAAGATAGACCGCTCCCGCATGGATCGTTCGAAAGGCTCGATCCCCTTCGACTTGCGCCAACTCGCGTCCGCTATCCATATCGACCAGTAGAAAGTTCTGCTTGTTGGCCGATCGAATGTTGATCTCTCTTGCCGGGGAGCGTCGAGAGCGCAAGCTCCAACCCTCCTTCTGAAGCGCCATCTCGCCCGAATCGATCATTGTCTTCAGCGGCGCTTGGTCCGGCTGGACCTGGAACAATGATAGATCCTCTTGCGTCAATGGCTTTTCGTGCGCCGCACAAGCCAAGTGCGAAGATAGAATGTAGGGGTTGGCAGCATTTAGTCGCGCCTTCTCGACCGGTCTGCCGACCAATGCCCGGGGTCGATCAGCCAGGAATGCATGGAGCGGGTCGTTATGCATCACAAAAATCGCCAAGGCCGGGGTCTTCCCGCGCCCTGCCCGACCAATTTGTTGCCAGAAACTGGCTACCGAACCCGGATAGCCGTTCAAGATGACCGCGTCCAAGCCGCCCACATCGATCCCAAGTTCCAAGGCGTTTGTGGCAATCACGCTGAGCAATCGACCCTCGAAGAGATCGCGCTCGATCTGCCGCCGCTCTTCTGACAGGTAGCCTGCTCGATACGATTCGATGCGGTCGATCAGCTCGGCGCCCTTCGCCGATTGGCCGAGGCTCTCCCTCACATATCTCAAGACCAACTCGGCAGCCATGCGAGACCGTGCAAACGCAATGGAGCGCAAACCCATGCTCGATAGCAGCTCGACGAGCCGCGCGACCTCGGTGTTGGGGCTGACTCTCTCGTTGTCGCCGATCGCGGGCGGTCGCCAAACCATCAGCCATCGGTCGGACGAGGGCGATCCGTCTTCATCGATGAGCTCGACGCCCTGACCAATAATCATGGATGCCAGCTCTCGCGGATTTCCGACCGTCGCCGAGCAACAGATAAATTGCGGGTTGGCTCCATAGGCATCGGCGATTCGTCTTAACCGCCGCATTACGTTGGCAACGTGCGAACCGAACACGCCCCTATAGGTGTGAATTTCGTCGATCACCACGTATCGAAGGCTCTTGAAGAACGCTCCCCAGTCGGAGTGGTACGGCAGGATCGACGAATGCAGCATGTCGGGGTTGGTCAGGACGATTCGAGCGTTCTGTCGGATCTCTGCACGATTGTAACTTGGCGTGTCTCCATCGTAGGTAGAGGCCCGCTGGTCGGTCAAGTTGCGAAGTTTGGCCAACTGATCCTGAGCCAATGCTTTAGTCGGAAACAGGTAAAGCGCTTTAGCGTCTGGCTCGCTGTTCAGCCTTTCGATCACCGGCAGATTGAAGCAAAGCGTCTTGCCGCTGGCCGCGCTTGTTACAACGACGAAGTGGCGACCAGCCATTGCCAAATCCCAAGCATGTCGCTGATGCGAATAGAGCTTCTGAACGCCGATCGTTTCCAATCGCTCGGCCAAACGGCTGGATACGGGTAGAGGCGCCTCGTCAAAAGCCGCTTGGCGACCTTGGAGCAACGTTACAGAATGCGCCCGCTCAGGGTATCGGCGCTTGATGAGTTCGACCGCTTCGGCAACCGAGATGGCGGGTTCCATTGCGCTCATTATACGCCATTTGTCTACTTCTGGAGCTGTTGGCGCTTCATCCTTTGGCGATGGATCCTGGAAACAAGCCCGATGCTGACAAAGTAGAGCAAGCCCATAGGCAAGGCGATCGCGACCATCGAGAAAGCATCGCCGCTCGGAGTGAGCAGCGCGCCCATGAAGGCGATGATCACCAATGCTTGCCGCCAATTGCGCCACATGAACTCTGGCGTGGCCAGCCCGATCTTGGCCAAGAACATCATCACGACTGGAAGCTGAAAGCCTAGGCCGAAGGCCAGCATGAACTTGACTACGAACATCGCCAGCATCGCCACGTCTTGATAGAGCTCGGCGCCTGCGAAATCGTCCAAAAACGTGAGAAACCACTTAAAGGCGGCCGGCAGGGTGAAGTAGCCCATACCGGCGCCGAAAAGGAAAAGGAACACGCTAAACGGCGCGACAAATCGCATCGCCCGCCGCTCCGACGGCGTCAAGCCGGGGGACAAGAAGCCCCAAAGCTGCATCGTAACAAACGGAATCGCGATGATCAATCCTATGATCAGCGATATCTTGAACTTAAGGAAAAAGGCTTCGGGCGCAGAACGAATCACGAGCTTAGAGCCTTCGGGCAGTTGCTTTAACAAAGGTTCGGCTAGAAACTTGTAAACGGTCGGCTCGATGATGAACCCCAGAGCGGCGGCCACGACAACGGCGAACAGCGAGTTGATGATTCGGCGTCGGAGTTCGTCCAAGTGCTCGACAAACGTGGCGCGACGGTCGTCGGGACTCGGCGAAAAGTTCATTGCCTCGTCGTCTAAGTGGGGCGCGGCTGGCATTTACTTATGATACATCAAACAGAGCGCCCAGAACATGGTTCTAGGCGCTCAAACCCTCATTTGGAGCGAATCAGCTCGACCGTTTCGGTGTAGACGGTTCGTACGATCGCGTCGACCGCGTTGCCTCCGCCGCCTGCTGCTCCGCCTCCAGCGCCTGGTCGTCGCCCCGGCGCGTTTCGTCCGCCTGGGCTTCCGCACCGAGGGCGGCTTCGTGGGCCGGCACGACCGGGACAGCGGTGCTCCCATCCCGGACCACGTCAGCGCCCGCCCCGAGGACCTCCCGTCCCTGTTGGAGGGCCTCCTCGCCCTGGTCTCCCGGACGCGCGACCGCGACCTGGAACCGGTCGTCGCGGCGGCCAGCGCCGCCTTCGCGTTCGTGTTCGTGCACCCCTTCGAGGACGGCAACGGCCGGGTCCACCGCTACCTCCTCCAGCACGTCCTGAGCGAGCGGGGCGTCGGCCCACCCGGCCTCCCCCTTCCCCTCTCGCCGGCGATCCTGGCGCGCCTGGCCGAGTACCATCGCGTCCTGGAGCGGTACTCGGCGGCGGTGCTCCCCCTCGTCGAGTGGAGGGCGACTCCCGATGGCAACGTGAGGGTGCTGAACGACACCGCCCGACTCTACCGGTACTTCGACGCCACGCCCCAGGCCGAGTTCGTATACGAGTGCCTGGAGCAGGTGGTGACCCGGGACCTCCCCGCGGAGATCGACGGGCTGGAGCGCCACGACCGCCTGAGGGCACACCTCCAGTCCCGGCTGGACATCCCCGGCCGGAAGCTCGACCTGCTCATCGCGTTCCTGCGCCAGAATCGAGGCCGCCTCTCCCGGCGGGCCCGGTCCGGCGAGTTCGCGCCCCTCACCGACGAGGAGGTGGCGGAGGTCGAGGCGGCATACGCCGACGCGTTCGAGGGGGGCTCACGCTTGGGCGGGTACCCGCGTTCACCCGGCCGAGGACGCAGGCGATCGCCTGCTGCGAGGTGAACCCCTGACGGAGCGCCGCCCTCTGGCGGGGGCATGGGCAATCACCCCCGGCGGCGGCTCCACCTCGCCCCGAGGCGCCGGACGACGCCGCGGGCGCGGTCGG
>JABWCR010000038.1 GCA_013359125.1 Armatimonadota bacterium
CCTCGGCGCCGCCACGTCCGCCAAGACTTGCGGGCGCGCCGCCAAACCTTCGAGGAGCGGGGCCGCTGCCCTCGGCGCCGGCGCCAACCCCCTCTCGGCTCGCGCGCTCCATCTCGACGCGAGTCTCTTGCTTGATCACTGCGCCAATGTCGTAGGCAAACCAGACCAAGCGACTGATCTTGACGCGCTGAAAGGCCGTTCCCCCTATAGAGAGGTTTGGAGGAGTCATGAGCGGCGTGATCTCAATTCGAGCGCATTTGTAACCGCGCTCCCATTCAAAGGAAGTTAACTTGGCCGTACCCGTTGTTGCTAGAACGATTCGATCGGCCAAGGAGGTTTGCGTGTTGGTCGGATCGACCGCTATGAAACCTGTAGCCCAACTATCGCCAACGCTATAGTTCCGCTTTGGAATGCGAGGGAGGTCCACAAACGTTGCGTAGTACCACTCTTGCCCAAGGACCTCAAACCCAATGTCGTTGTATCCGGTACCGTCCACGCGCCAGTAGGTCGCGGCCAACTGATCTTCGTTCAGATAGTTGACCGAATCGCCAATAGCCAAGCGAATGGGCAACATCGGAATCCAGGAGAACATGAAGCCTTCCGGTCGCCGATCCACAACAACGCCTTGAATCTTAGTTCGAATGTCCAAATCGGTCTCGTCGGCTATCGTAGTCCCGGTTCGACGCGCCTCGGTAATCGACTTGATCATGTAGTTCTGGTGATAATCCAGGATTTGAGAAGGTCGCCATTTGTAGGCCAATGGAATGCCTGTCGCCGGCACGCCTTGGATCATGTTGGAGATGGTAACGGAAACCGACGTGCGGTCGACCAGGCGAGCCTGCGTTGTGGCTCCGGCCGTCTCCCAAAGCTCAAGCTCGATCTTATGCGGCCCGTCGGCGATCTTTTCCTTCTTGGTGTCCCAAGCCCAGATTAGATGTTCAGTATCCTCGCCCAACGCCTGTCGGGCGATGGCGTATTGGAACTGATCGTCGATTTTCAGGATGAGATACGAGTTTTCCGACACGCTGTTCTTGGGCACTCGAAACTCGACCTTTTCGCGCACGCTCGCGCCGTTCTTGGGTCTAACGATGGTGAAGGGCGCCTGCGCACAGGCCCAGACCGTACTCATCAACAACAAGGCAATCGTAACGCGCCGCATGATGTCTCCTCCTGGCAATACCGACTTATCGTACCTTATTTTGGACGCTCGTTCTCGCCGAATAGGTTCAAAACTGAGGAGAGATTCGACGGTCGGATCGCATATCCTGCTGGGTCGATCAAGCCGCGGTCATCTTGAGCGCCTCTTCGGTCAGCGCCAGGTTCTGCAAAGCCGATCGATGCTGAGGATCCAGCGCTATGCACCGCTTAAAGGCGATCTTCGCCGCATCGTACACGCCCAACCTATAGTAGCAGTTGCCCAGGACAAACCATCCGTCGGCATTCGAGCCGTCAATCCTGAGCGCCGCGCTGTATACGTCTGCCGCATCCCCATAGGCGCCCAACTGATAAATAGCGTCGCCAGCGTTGAACAATGCGTTCGCATTGTTCGGATCGGCCTGCACCGCCAACATCAACTGCTCCAATCCCTCTTCTGGGCGACCGAGAGCCCAGTAGGCGCGGCCCCAGTTTACGCGGGCATCGACGGATACCGGCATATCCCTCTCTTCTAAGAATTTGAACGCTCGAACAACCATCTCCGGGTCCTGCGTCTGCTCGCCGCAATGCATCCATCGATGCCAACACGTTTCGTCGCCCGGGTCAAGCACGCAGGCGGCTTCGAAGGCTGTCCCCGCCTTCTTAAAGTCGCCCTCGCCCCAGTGCATGTTGGCCCGATCCTTAGAGGCTGCGATTGCGATCTTTGCCGATTTCAGAGCGTGCTCGTAGTGCTTGTCAGCCTGTTCGAAACGACCGTCGAGGCGCTTCAGTTCGGCCAAGAGATAGCTCGCTTCGGGATAACCGGGATTCAGCTCCAGCGCTTTCTCTGCCTCTTGCTCGGCCTCTTTCGTCTTCCTCAACCCTAACAGCGCGCGCGCCCGCGTGTAGTGCCATTTGTAGGTGATGATGTGAGGGTCGCCTACAAATCCGCTAGAGCGCATGAGTTGCCCGGATTGCGACATGAGACCGGTCTCGATGGCTCGCTGACGCGCCTTCTCAAGGCAATTCAGAGCGTCTTTGTACTTCTCGCTTAAATTGCAGGCCTCGGCGTAGCTATACCAAAGCAGAGGATGGTCGATCCCGCGAGCGACTGCTTGGGCGCCGACTTGACAAGCCTCTTGTACTCGTCCTAAAGAGTACAGACACGTGATCCGTTGGCTCCATGCAACCGCCGCAAAGTCTTGAAACGGCTCGATCAGTTCGCAGGCCCTGTCCAGCAGATCCAAAGCCTGATCGTATTGCGCCAAATCGAAGAGCGTATTGGCCAAGTTGAACAGTTGAAAGGCATCGTCCGGAGCCTCGGCCAGAGATTGCTCGAGCAGCCGAATGTTTCGCTCGCCTTTGCCTCTCGCTTCCATCATCTTGCGATCGTAACCAAGGTGGATGATCTGCGCGCCCTGCAGGTTGGCCGCCTTGTAGCCGTTCGATTGAAAAGCCTCGAGCACCTGTTCGTGCAGGCGACCGGTCCACTTAGCGAACGATGTCCGTCGGAACAGGCGAACGGCCCGATGCACAAAGACGTTTTCCTTCGATTCGCCGTCCAATAGGTTGACGATCTCGATATAGTAGGCCCCAAATTGCGGTCTATGCGCCGCCGTTCGGATAATCTCGATCGACTCGGGCGTGAGGCGCTCGTCGGCATCCAGCCACAGAATCCATTCGCCGGTCGCCTGCGCTAGCCCAGCATTGCGCGCGGCCGAAAAGTCGTCCGTCCATTCGCGCTCGATCACCTTGGCGCCGTTGGCCTTTGCAATGTTGATCGTGGAGTCGGCAGAGCCTGTGTCCACCAGGATAAACTCGTCAAAAGCCCCCTTAGCCGCCTTCAGGCAATCCGGCAGCATCTCGGCTTCGTTCTTGGCAATCATCACGAGACTGATCTTGGTCCCTACCGGCTCGATCGGACCGTTGTCGCCGATCGCCTCCGTCAAACGCGCCGCTTCGCTCGCCATTCCGCTTGCCAAACAGAAGTCGCGCAACGGCGCAAGGGTCTCTTGCTTAAGGCCCGCATCCGGCTCGGTCGCATCGATCAGCCACAATGCGTCCTCGATCGCCTCGGTCTCGCGCTGAGAATAGAGCCTCAACCAGACTCTTTGCGCCCTTAGTCCGACATCGTCCGGGTGAACGCGGAGTATCTTCTCAAGGGTCTCCTCGGCTTCCTGCCAGCGATTCTGTTGAAGCAAGGCCGTTACTAATGCTTCTCGCGTGCGCGGGTCGTCGGGGCGCTCCATCGCCGATCGGGTTAGCGCGGTCAAAGCCAAAGCCGATTGGCCATGATCCAGCCACGATCGGCCCATGTCGTAGTAGGTGGTCTTCTTCTCAGCGCTATGCAATTCGTCAAGCGCCTCGGCTGCTTTGATCGCCGCCGCATCCCAACTGAATTGGCCCGAAGCGACCGCTGCCGCCCAGGCGCCCTTCTGCTTTCGCTCGGCAGCCTGTTCCAAAGCCGTCTTCATCGATAGGCACAGGGATTCCAGGATCGGCTCGTGCCAGAAAGGCGTCTTGGCCGCGCGATACTCGTCGCTCAACTGCCCTAGTTCCCGAATTTCCGCATCGATCAGCCATGAGGTCGATGGGCTACAGAACTCTGGGGCTGGTCCGGCGTTCGTAACAATGGTCGCTAGGCCGCAGGCCATTGCTTCCAAGATGGGCAGTCCAAAACCTTCGGCGCGATACGGAGCGATCAGACAATCGCAGGCGCGCATCAGGCTCGCCATCTCGGCCTCGGTCATGGTTCGGTCGATATAGGCGACTACCGGCCCTTGCGGATCGTTCGCCATCTCCCGAAGTTCGTTCGACCAGTTCTTCCGACTATAAACGTCCTGCGCGCCAAAGTCCTTCACGACCAGAGCGACCGGATCGTTGCGCGTAAAGGTCTGACGATAGGCGTCGATGACCAAATCGATGCCCTTTCTCTGGATGGTTCCACCGACAAAGAGAAACTTCGTCCGACCCTTTAAGTCGTCGGCGTTTAGCGCTCCCTGTTTTGCAAGGTCCAGTTTCTTGCCATTGGGCGAATAGACTTCAGGATCGATTCCGTTAGGGACGACGCGAACGAGATCGGGCGACAGGCCGCCCAAGACGAACGACTGCCGGCTGAACTCGCTGGGCGTCCATAGACGACGGTCGCCCTCGCCGAGCGCCTTGACCCAAGCCTCGGGCGCAACGCCAAACTCCCAGGGCTGGATGTAAACGGTTGCACCGGGCAATGCGCTCCAATCGGGAGGAAACTGATGCCGCACGACCGCGCGGAACTCGGAGAGTTGGTCCGCGGCTTGCCGCTCGCCCGTATCGAACCCTTCCGGAAGTTGCGCACCATGCTCGTCCGCAATAAGAGATAGTTGCCATTCAGGATCAAGCCGACGCAAGGCGCCGACCAATTCGCGATTGACTTTTGCCAAGCTGTGAGCCGATCGAAAACTCCCCTGCCAAAGGACAGGGGGAAGTTTAGTCTTCTGATCCGGGCGTCTTGGCATTGATCTCTCCTATGCGGCTTTTGGCTTTGATTTCTTCGAAGAACGTCTTGCTAGCGGTCGCTCGCCGACCTCTACTATCCGAGCCGCTCGCTCGCTCCAATCGATGGCGGCCGAATTGGCGCGAGCCTTCTTGACGGATTTGGCCGCCTCCATGATCGACGCTGGATCGAGCGGATCGCAGTAGACCGCGCGAGCGCCCAAGATTTCATGACAGACGGGCGTGTTTTGAACAACGCAAGGAACGCCGATCGCCGTTGCCCACAGGACAGCGTCAGACGGTCTGGAAGCGAGAGTCGGGGCGACCACAACTGCCGCTCTCCTCATCGCCGCCATCGCATCGACCGGGCTCCGAGGGCCGAGGAAAAGCACGTTGGAGCCTGCCGTCTGGCGACAGAGCTCTCCGTACTGCGGCGATGCCAATTGCCCGATAACGACCAGTTTTGTCTTTGAGTTCTTGACCGCTAAGAGCACGTTGGCCAAGTTGCTCGTTGCGTCGATGTCGCCGACGAACAGGTAGAACTTCCCGTCGGGCAACTGCGGATCGGCCGAACTTTTCTGGCAGGCGTTGACTGCCGCAAGATCGATCGCAGGAGGCGCGCATTCGGAGGCCTCTTCGGGCGTCCAACCAATGGCCAAGTCGCAATCGACCGAGGTATCCGGCGGCGACCAATCCCAGTCGGCCAACTTGACCCTTAGGGCTCGCGCGCGATCCGGCAGCAATCGGATTATGGGGCAGCGGTAACCCCGAACCTGCTCCACGATGCGAGGCGCAGGCTGGCCGACCAGATAGACCGTTTCGTATGGCTCCCCGTCCGGAATGCAATCGAACGCCGCATCTGTAACATGCCCCGCATCGGTCAAAGCGCGGGCGGTCAGCAAGGCTTCTGACAAGTCCGATGTGTTAAATCCGTACCGATCCTTGCCCGCGACTATGAGCGACCGACCTTCTTTCACCGTCTTCTCGCCATTGCTCAGCACAACGATCGAGAGCGTATCTGACAAGTAGATAGACCGGCTGGGCAGACCGAACTCTAGCGCCAGCAAACTCCGAAGTTCGCGCGACGAGATTTGCTTTGTGGGAGCCGCGAGAATTAGGCTTCCGCCCGACGCCAGCCACGGCGAAACTTGCTGGATGAAGGCCAATTCCTCGCCGTCGGGCAAGCGCTGACAGACGATGAGATCGAACTGTCCGGGCTCAAACTCGGCATCCTGCCATCTCGATTGGGCAAACGTTCTGCTCGAATCCAAGTTCGCAACCGTCAGGTATGGATCTGGATCGATGCCTGTCCGATTCTTCGCCAAATAGCGGATGGACGACAAGAACGACCCGTCTCCACAGTGAATCTCAAGGGCGTTCTCGAACCCGACGGGTGAGAGGCTCTCGATGACTTTGGACATGATCGCAGCGGGCGGCGACATAGGGCGCGATAGGCTGGCGAAACGATCTGTCGGCAACAGGTCGGCGCCGCTGGTCGGCAACTCGTCTTCGACTGGCGCAAGGCTTCCGCGCTTCAGTTTTTCCTCCAGAATCATCAGTTGGGGCAGCGTCTCGACAAACGCTCCCAGCCATGAAAGCAACAGACCGTGATGCCCGTCTCGATAGCCCTCGGTCTCAAAGTAGCCCGAGCCCAATGCCGATACGAACCGCTCGCCGACCTCTTTCCAGCTAAATCCGCCCTCCAGCCTGAGGGCCGCCACTTCTCTAGCAGCGACCACAGCGCGTTGAAGGAACGACTCGATTGTGTCGGCGGCGGTCGAGATGACGGCGCATTGAGGCGGTATGTTTGGCGTCTGCGCCATGCGGCTAATCTCAGCGCCGTTTCTGGTCAGTCGGGCGCCTCGATCCCCGGGATACCAGTCGAACGCATGGACGATCCATCGATCTAAAAAGTAAGATCGACAAGGCAACTTGAAGGCATCGGCGCAATCGCCGCTCAGCGCCAAGAGACCGTCGATGAACTCTCGACACTCTGCAGTCAGACGCTCGGTCGATTCCAGCGACAAGGTCCACTCGCACTGGGCTTCAGCATGATCCTCATCGCTCTTTCGCACCAATACCTCGTCGGCCCAGTCGTTGACCGATGCCAAGCACGCGGAGAGCGAAGAGGAACTGCGCGCAGCGTTCACCACAACGCCTAAGGACGGCCGTAGAGGCGGTCGCAATGCGAACAAACTTGGTTTGTCGGACTGGCCGTAGCCCTCGCACACCGCTAACGCGCCGCAAGGCCAACCTTCGGTCAAACTGCCGATCGCGCCCTCATGCCTCCAATCGTCCAGAGCCAGAAACGGCGCCTGTCCCAACCACTCGATTTGACCAAACTGCTTTGACAAAGTTCGATGGACCGGTTCGGCCAACCTTGCGTCTTGAAGAGTCAGAAACAACTTCCCGCTTTCCTTCAGGCAAGGGAGCAAAGCGCCCCAATCTTCGTTCGCTTCTGCAATCAAACAGTCAAACTCTCCGCTGGTTAGGCTTCGAGAGGTGCGAAAGTCAACCCTGGCGTCATCGATCAAAGCGTCTGCGATCGCCAAAGCCTTCGGGTCTTCATCGATGACGGTGATCGAACTGGCCGAATAGCCCGCCTGGCGCCATGCCAAAGCCGCGCAAGCGCCGACCGCCGCCATCAAGCCCGATACGCCATCGGAGATTCGATCCGCCTGAGCTAATCTCAAGGCTAGCGCGTCCGCAGACAGCGCTGTCGAGGCTAAGGATTCGCTCTCAGCGTCCAACGCCTGCACGGTCGAACCAGATTGATCGTCGTTCAATAAAGAAAGCAGGGTCGAAGCCGTTGTCGGAAGCCAAGAATCGATCTTGGCCTTCCATCGAGCCGGAATCGGCTGTGCCTCTTGAGGGGCGACGATCCTTAGGCCGGCGCGAGGATCGATCGTCCAGAAAGGCAAATAGAGGTATTGGGGGCCCTGCGGGTCTCGGAGCCACACCTCGGCTCGAATTCGGCTATCTCGCGAAAACCGAACGGCACAAATCTCGATCGAATCAGGATGTTTGCGCCACCAGGTCTGAATCTCGCGAGAACTGTACGGATAGGGAGACGCCCGCCTTGCACGCATCTCAGTTGCGCGCCGTCTTTGCTCGGCCATTTTTGCGGCCAGAACCGTTCATGCGGGTCAGCAGCGCCCTTCTGGCACCCGCGATGGAGAACATCTCGTCCTTCAACAATCGCCTTATTTCGGCAATCGTCTCAATGTCTTCGGGCCGATATCGACGCTGACCGCCTCCGGTTCGAACCGGATTGAGAAAGTCCTCGAACTCCTTCTCCCAATAGCGCAGGGTGTGAGTTTCCACGCCCGTCAGCCGGCTGGCCACGCTGATCGACACCGGGCGCTGATCAATCGGCACCTTGTCTTTTCGTTCGCGTCGTCCCATCGATAGAATCCTCCCAAACAGATCGCTACAGAAGCCATTGTCGGAATCCCTGCGCATCATCATGAGGGTTCGCACGGCGTTTGACCGCCGCACGCACGATGTGATTGGCCTTTTGCCGGAACGCCAGGCTTCCGCCTGGCCCTTTGCTTCTCGAACGCCCCCCAATGTACCGCCGCCGTCCCGGCGGCCTTCCCAACGATCTTAGCGATCTTTGCCCCTTTGCGCGAGGCATTCTGCCGGAACGCCAGGCGGGAGGGCGAGCGTCCCCGCGAGCCGAGGGCCTTAACCCTCCGCACCGAACGGCGGGTGCGGAGGGATCCCGATAGAACGAAAGGCGTCCCTCCCCTATATCCCCTCCCCAAACGCTCCGCGTTTGGGGAGGGGACTGAAGACGGACGAGGCCCGAGACTGCGAGCCGAGGAACGGGGGCCAGGCGGGAGGGCGAGCGTCCCCGCGAGCCGAGGGTCTTAACTCTCCGCACCGAACGTCGGGTGCGGAGGGATCCCGAAAGGCGCCCCTCCCCTATATCCCCTCCCCAAACGCGGAGCGTTTGGGGAGGGGACTGAAGACGGACGAGGTCCAGATCGGTGTCGTCGACAATGCCGTCGCCGTTCACATCGCCGGCAAGCCCCGATCCTTGCTGGCCCCATTCCTCCGGCACGATCGCCTGGTCGGTGTCGTCCACGCAATCGTCTTCATTAGCGTCTCCAAACAGCGGCACTGTGAAGAACGATACCGTGCCTATCTGGGGACCGTAACCGTCGAAAATGCGGACGCCTGAGCCGACGTAGTCGCCGTTCGGCTTGAGCTTAAAGCTGACCATGTCGCGCACCGAGCCGTCGGAGCTGACGACCGATAGGCCGCCCACATAGACCTCTCCCGCTGAGTTCGCTACGACAGCACTGGCCCAATCTGCGTCCGAACCGTTGCCGTCGAACACGAAATAGTCAACGGAATTTGGATTATCCAGCTTGATCCTCATGACGCCGATGTCTACTGCGGTTCCGCCAGGTCGATGTTCTCCAGCGGCAAAGAGATAGTTGCCCCGATCGCTATGCAGGTCGCACGGTCGTCCAAAGCGGCGGATCCGCCAAACGAAGCGTGCTTGGCCCAATCCAGGCTTCCATCGGGCATGACCTTGATCACGGTCATGTCTTTGTTGGGAGTCTCTCCGCTGGTCGTGTAGCCAGCAACATAGCAATGACCTTGCGGCGTTACGACCATGGCGGACGCACGGTCGTCAAGACCCGAGCGATCGTATGTTCTTGCCCACTTCAAGTCGCCGTCCGGCGAGTATTTGAGCACGACCATGTCCTTGCTGGACGTTCCTTGCACGGTGCCTGCCACGTAGACCGCGCCGTCTTGATCGAGGCCTATGGCATTGCCTGCATCATCGCCATTGCCGGCCCGTTGTAGGTCCTTGGCCAAGTTTCTTCTATCGGGCACGGCTCTTGGGCCGCCTGAATAAGTTGAATTGTACAGGCATGGACCTTCAGCACGACGATGTCGTCGCGGGGCTGCTCGCCCGATGTGCGAACTTTGCCCGTAACGTAAACGACTCCTGGGTTCCGTCGGCAATCGCCTTCGCCGACATGTGCGTTCTGATGAACGACTAACGCTCGGCCCTCTTCAAGTTTGACCTGGTTGGAATTGAGACCATAATGCGAAAGCCCCTTTTCAGCAAAGTTCCTGTTTGGCTGAGCGTATGTAGCAGCGCTGGTCAGGAAAACGGCGACAAGTCCGAGCAGAGGCAAGAGGCCACCCCCCCCCCCCCGCGCGAAACACGAGAG
>JABWCR010000039.1 GCA_013359125.1 Armatimonadota bacterium
GTCCCCTCCCCAAACTCTGGCGAGTTTAGGGAGGGGAACGAAAGACAAGCTGGTTTTGAGGCCTGTCCGCGCTTACGGGCCGATCGGAGAACGAAACGGACAAAGACAAACCCCTCCCCTGTATCCCCTCCCCAAACTCTGGCGAGTTTAGGGAGGGGAACGAAAGACAAGTTGGCTAAGGAGGGGAACGAAAGACAAGCAGGCTGCCGGTTCCCCCGCGCTAGCGCGGGTCGAAGGTTTCTCAAGTTTTGTCAACGCTGTGTCGAGGTTCTTTCTAAAAGTTTGGATGAATTGGTTGGAGGAGATGTGCTGGCAGCCCGCCGCGGCGTAACCGTCCATCACATGAAACCCATCGCCCGAAGAGGCGGAAGGTCGACAAAAGAGAATCCCGAGGAATGGAGCGGGAAATGGGACTCGAACCCACGACCCCCTCGTTGGCAACGAGGTGCTCTACCACTGAGCTATTCCCGCTCGGCTAACCTTAATTATACCGTATCCGACCTGAATCCTGCAATCCGATCCCGCACTGTACAGGTTGCGTACGGCATATCGACCCTTCCGAGCAGCGACACTGAACGACTCCAAAGAAACCGCTCCGTTCGTCCGACCGTTCGAGGCGACCTCGCGGATCGATCGACCGATGCCCTGCGAACGAATTTCTAACTCCATGCCTCAGCCCTCCCAATGAAGAAGCCGCGAGAGGCGCAAGAGTCAACCACCAAGCAAAAGAAATTTGGTGGGCGAGGGGGGACTCGAACCCCCACGGGCTATGCCCACTAGATCCTAAGTCTAGCGTGTCTGCCAATTCCACCACCCGCCCGGCAAAATCTATAATACCCAGCGCGATACAGGATCAAGGCAAAGCGGTCGGATGGTGCCGAGGGGCGGAATCGAACCGCCGACACACGGATTTTCAGTCCGTTGCTCTACCGACTGAGCTACCTCGGCTAATAAGAAAATGGCGGAGCGGACGGGACTTGAACCCGCGGCCTCTAGCGTGACAGGCTAGCGCTCTAACCGTGCTGAGCTACCGCTCCGTGCTGCCATGGTGGGCGAAGCAGGATTTGAACCTACGACCACTTCCTTGTAAGGGAAGCGCTCTACCGCTGAGCTATTCGCCCCGACCGGGTTAATATACCACATCCCTGCAAGGGTATAATCGGCCAAAATCCACCTCAATTGGAGCGCTCAATGGTTGCCGAAGCCCTTCCCCGCTGGAACATGTCGTCCGTCTTTCCCAGCCTCGATTCGCAAGAGTATATAGACGCGGTCGCCCGATATGATCAGTCGATCGCCCAAATGGAGGAGCGCTTTGATGCCGCCGGCATTCGCCGAACCGAGGCCTTGCCGTGGACCGACGCTGTCCGAGAGGCTGCGGATTCTGCTCTGGCGCAATGGAACGAACTGCTCGAGCGCCAGCGCGTGCTGATGGCTTATACGCACTGTTTTGTGGCGTGCGATTCGCGCGACGAGTTGGCACAGGCCAAACTGAGCGAATTGAGCGGGCGCGAGCCTCGAATCGGGGCGCTGATCGCTCGATTCACGGGCTGGATAGGCGCTATCGATGTGGAGCAGTGGATCGCTCAATCGCCGTTGGCGGCTGATCATGCCTTTGCCATTCGCAAGCAGAAGACTCAGGCTTCTAAGATGATGTCGGAGCCGGAGGAGATTTTGGCCAGCGAACTGGGACAGTACGGCGGCCGGGCGTGGAGCCGGTTTTACGGCAACTTCAGTTCGCAGATCATGGTAACGATCCATCGCGAGGGCAAGACCGAGACGATTCCTATGAGCATGGCGCGAAACCTAGCGTTCGATCCGGATCGCAATGTGCGCGAGGCTGCCTATCATGCGGAATTGGACGCTTGGAAGGCCAATGCGCTGCCCATCGCCGCGGCGATGAACAGTCTGAAGGGCGCGACGATGCACCTGGCCAAGAAGCGCGGCTGGGGCGACCCTCTGAATGCGGCCTTGTTTGAGAATCATATCGACCGGGAGACATTGGACGCGATGATGGGCGCGGCGCGGCGGGCGTTTCCCGATTTTCGACGCTTTTACAAGGCAAAGGCAAAGGCACTGGGGCTGTCGCGGCTGACCTGGTACGACCTGTACGCGCCGGTCGGGGCATCGAAGCGGGAATGGAGTTGGGACGAGGCGGTTCGGTTCGTCGCGGAGGGTTTTGCCGACTATTCCGATAAGCTGAGCCGGTTTGCTCGCCGCTCGTCCGATGAAGGTTGGATCGATGCCGAGCCGAGGCCGGGCAAACGGGACGGCGCTTTTTGCACCGGCATCCAGCGAGACGAATCGCGCGTGTTCATGAACTTTAAGCCTTCGTTCCTATCGGTCAGCACCCTGGCGCACGAGTTGGGGCACGCTTATCACAACGTCTGTCTGGCCAATAGAACGCCGTTGCAGCGTCAAACGCCGATGTGTCTGGCCGAGACAGCCAGCATCTTCTGCGAGACGATCATCCAGAACGCGGCCCTGCGCGATGCCGACCGAGACGAGCAATTGATGATTTTGGACGGTGCTTTGGAGCGTTCGTCCGGGGTTACCGTCGATATCACCAGCCGGTTTATCTTTGAGCAGACGGTGATGGCCAAGCGTCAAGATCGCGAACTTTCGGCGCAGGAGATGTGTCAGATCATGCGAGAGGCTCAGCTCGATACGTATGGCGACGGGCTTGATCCAGACTGCTTGCACGAATACGCTTGGGCCGCCAAGCCCCATTATTACGGCTCGACTTACTACAACTACCCGTACATGTTCGGGCTGCTGTTCGGCTTAGGGCTGTACGCGCTCTATCAGAAAGACCCTGAGCCGTTCCGAGACGCCTACGACGATTTGCTCAGTTCGACCGGGCTGGACGACGCGCAGACATTGGCCAATCGGTATGGATTCGACCTGAAAAGCCCGGCGTTTTGGGAGGCCAGCTTAGACTTTGTGCGGCGCGACATCGACCGATTTGTCGAATTGGTCGGCTAAGAGCCTCTACTTGCCCAGGTTCTTGAGCGCTTTCGCATCGTAGAGTTTGCCGTCGATGTAGGTGCTGGCGCGCTTCTCGATCGTCCTTGCAATGCGCCACTTGCCATCGATCTTGCGCCAAGTCTCCTCGATCCCGGCCGTTCGTCGATACTTGCGAACCTTGCCGTCGTTCTGCCTTATGTCACAGGTCGTATCCTCAACCGTGTTGCAAATCACGCGATCCTTGTCCATTCTTATCTTTTCGATCTTGATAGTGGTGCGGATGTTGTTCATCCGCGTGATGCCCAATCGGTACGAATTGATGGCCTGAACACGATTGTACATAATGCCTTCGGTCGTTACCAGCACGAAGTCCGGGGCCATATAACTTTCTACTTCCTTAGGTTTCTTGGCAGCCATAGCAGCGGCATATTTGGCGTATTCCGCTTCGATCTGTTTTTTCAGCTGTGCAAGGTCTTGAGCCGATGCGGTCAAAAGCGCCGTCGCCGCGCCGAGCAGTAATAGTCTCTTCATATCTGCCTCCTGTCTGCTTCTTATTATAGGTTACCCGCCAGCGGTTTACTCGGTTCCGTTTTCAGGCCTCTTTGTCAGGGGGATGGCACAAAAATGAGTTTGAATTGGAACCCGCACCGCGGACAGCGCGCCTTCTTAGCCAACGACTCCAAACCTATTAAGGTGTTGGCTTGCGGGCGTCGTTGGGGCAAAACGGAGGTCGCCGCGCTCGAACTGGCCAAAGGGCTGATGGCTAAAGAGGACGCAAGAGCGATTCTAGTAGCGCCGACTCTCGCCCAAGGCATGGAAACGCTGGACAGGGCGGAGATGGCGCTGGTTCGAGAAGGAGCGAACTTCTATCGAAAGACCGGCCAATCGCCAGGATTGTACAGCGACAAGCGTCGATTGCTACTGAAGGCCGCCGCCCGGCAAGGCTTAGCGCTGAGGGGTTTTCGGGCAGACATGGCCGTGGTGGACGAGGCGGCCTACGTGCCGGAAGAGGTCGTGGTGGGCGCGCTGATGCCGACTTTGGCCGAGCGGCGCGGGCGGCTGATCTGCATCTCTACGCCTCGCGGGCGCAATTATTTTCATCGACTGTGGGAGCGGGGACAGAGCGGCGATCCCGAAGTTTGGAGCCTAACCAGCCCCAGCTGGGAGAATCCGAATCTATCGGCGCCGTTCCTTGCAAGCCAGGCCAAGTTGATGTCGCATCGAGACTTCATGGTGGAGTATGGAGCGGAGTTCTTAGACTCGGGAAAGGCGGCTTTCCGGACCGATTGGATAGATCGGGCCACGCTGATGGAGCCGGATGTCGAGGGGCCGGTCGTCGCGGGCATCGATTGGGCGCGGTATCGGGACTATACCGCGGCGGTCGTGCTGCAGGGTAGCCGAGCGATGTGCCGGATGGTGGGTCTGCAAAGGTGGCGAGGACAAAGCTGGGGCTTTATCGTTGCGGAGGCGGCGGCCTACTTAGCCCAGCACAATGTGGAGAAGGCGATCTGCGATTCGACCGGATCGGGCGACGCCGTTATGGAGCAGCTCGTTCAGCGCGCGCCGTGTCGCACGGAGGGGATCGTGTTCACGCGGCAGTCTAAAAGGCGTTTGGTGGATCAGCTTGCGCTGGGTTTGGAGCAGGGTCGGATAGCCCTATTGCCGGATCAGGAACTTCTGCGAGAGCTTTACCACTTTGAGCTTTTGGGCGACGATGCCTCGGCAGGATTTGGCGCCCAACCGGGCTTTAACGACGATTTGGCGATCGCGCTGTGCCTGGCTTATGAGGCGCTTCCGACGCATGCGACTGCCCGCCTGCTATTGGCGGGAAGGCGGGATTGAACTCAATGCACCAAGACTCCCGTTTGCAGGGCAGGCGCGTCGTAATGCTCGACCAGCATCATGCGCACGGCGCCTGTTTCCGAAGGGAACCAATAAGCGCCTGAGTCGACGGAAAGCTCGGTATAAATGTCGAAGTAGCTCTCGATCTTATAGAGGCCATTCGGTAGCTTCTCGATCGTAGTAACGCCCTTGGACGGCAAGGTCGGGCTAACCCTCAATCGAGCGGCGCCTAGGTTGTCCACGCCTTTCACGTCCAATTGGACCATCTGAGCATTGAATGTGCGAACGTTGCCTTGCTGCCCGGCCCAGGCGACCGAAACCGTGCAATCGGCACGGGCCTCAACGCGAATCGGATCGCGGTCGAACATCCGAACGTTAGCCGTAACGCGCGAGTCGAACCGGTGGATGGTCGTTTCGCCCTCTTCAGGAGGAGCATACCCTTGAGTGAATTCATTATGAACGACCTCACTCAAATCAAACCGACCGTCCATATAAGCGCTATGCATGGCGCTCACATAGGATGCGCCGAACACCGGAAGATCGTCCGAGTCGAATTCCATGCTTTAGTTTACCTTTCCTAACCCATCTTATCCGTGATCGGCTTGACCCAATGGCCGCAGAACGGGCACCACTTCCAACTCTTGGTCAGTTTTTCTCGGCATTTGGGGCAGTTTGCCGCGCCTTCGGGGGTCGAGGCGATGTTGGGCGATGTTCTTGGGGATGGCGGGCGATTCTTGATAGCGGCGGAGGTCTCGACCACGATAGGCGGTTGGCTGACCGCGCCGGCATGCGCCGACTGGGAGATCGTAAAGCCGCTGCCGGTCCATTTGTGCTCCAGCCCCGCGCCCTGGCACAGATGCGCCAAAGCCTGTTTGACCGTGATGCCTCTCGCCTCGGCTGAAACGCGGTACGAAGGCGCCGACTTGTCGACGGTAACAGGCACGCCGGACTGTTGCGAGATTTGGCGGGCGACATCGCGGATCTCGGTCTTGTTGGCCAGCACGTTGACTTTTCGGTTGAGCACTTCTTGCTCGGACAAACGTTTGGGCGCCGCGCCTTCAGGAAAGATGCGATAAACGCCGTCCCTAACTTCCCATTTGAACTTGGCAGAATGCGACAGTGTCTGAAGGGCGACGGTAAAGGGCCTCTGTTCGAGATTCGCATAGATTCTGGCGTTCAGATTGCCTTCGATCGCATATTCGCGCTTAGCCTGGGCGAAGAGGTCGTGCAGAGCGTCTTTCACGTCGGCGCCCTTGGCAGAAAGCGTAATCAGAGGTTCGGGCTGTCGGAAGATCATGGTTTGATGGGCTCCTGTTTGATCAAACGTCCAGTTTCGTCGTAGATCGCGAAGGTCGGCTGCGGCTTGGGCGCAGGTCTTGGCGCAGGCTTTGAAACGGTCTGTGGCGAAGAGTTGCGCGGGCTTGAGGCCATGCGCGGTTCAATGATTCTGGGTCGCGAAGGCACGACTGCGCCGACCGGTTCCAAACTGCTCGACGGCGCCGCGACCAGTGGTTCGCTGGGCGGGGACTTGACAAAGAGCGAAAAGCCGTACAGCCCTGCGACGATCAGCAATGCGAGCAGCGCCACGGCCGCCAACAGCCCGCTTCCCTGCTGGGGCGTCGCCTCCACCGGCAACCCTCTGGTCAGGCGGTCGATCGTCTCGGCGCGGCGCATCAGCTCTGCGCGGCAGTTGACGCAAGCCTGCAGGTGCGCTTCAACATCGGATTTCTGGCTGAGCGGCAGAGAGTCTTCCAAATACGCCCAGCCCTGTTTTCTTACCCAGCGGCAAGTCATCGTGCTTCGTCCATCGCCTTCCGGCGTTCCAAATGCTGGCGATACATGGCTTGGAACTGTCGAAACTTAGCGTCGTGAAAGGCACGGGCGCTGGGGTTGGGTTGGACCGTCTCGCCAGGCCGAACCCAGGCGGCCATGCCTTGCCGAACGGTCTCGAACCGACCGGACGCCGTCGCGCCGAGGATCGCCGAACCTAGCAGAACTGCTTCGGGCTGCTCGCCCGCAATGACTTCGCACCCAGTGGCATCGGCGTGCTCCTGAAGCCAAACAGGGTTCTTGACGCTGCCGCCTGTAACGCGCAGGCTGCTCACACGATAGCCCTTTGTATTCAGGGCTTCGATCACGTCGCGGGCGTTGTAGGCCAATGCTTGGACGGTAGCGTAATAGAGGATCGCGTCGTCTTCGGGATCGGCGCCCAGCGTCAAACCGTCCACCTGGCCTTTAGAGCGCGGGTCGGCGTGCGGGCTTCGATTGCCATGATGGTCGGGGTAGACGTGCGCGTGCCGCGCCAGCGAGGCAGGGGGATCGAAGCCCGCCTGGAGCTTGGCGACCAGCGCGTTGGCGTATTCGTAGGGATCGCGATTCTCGGCTCTGGCTCGTTCGGCCAAGCGTCCTGGGCCGTACTCCAGCGCGTAATCCATCAGGGCGCCCGCGGCCGATTGGCCGCCTTCGTTCAACCAATACCCGTCTAACACCGCGCCAAAATAAGGCCCCCAAACGCCCGAAACAAAGCGCGGCTCTCGGCTGAGCGCCATCAAACAGGCGGATGTGCCGCCAATCAGCGCCAGGCAGGCATCGGGGTCTTCCATCGCCCCCAGACAGCCGATGGCTCCGGCATGAGCGTCGATAATGCTGACGGCCACGGCGCATTCGGCGCTCAGCCCCAACTCTTGAGCAGCATGTTCCGTTAAGCGTCCGGCCAGTTTGCCCGGCGGTTCGATCTCGCGCCCGACTTTGCCCGTATGAACCGCGTCGAGAATGCCTGCATCTTGATAGAGCGGTTCGTCCCATCGTCCCTCATGCGCTAAATAGCCTTGCTTGCAGCCGGTCGAACAGAGGCTGCGAACGTCTCGTCCCGTGGCACGGTAGACCAAAAAGTCGGGCAGATCGAGAAAGCGCACCGCGCGGGCATAACTTTCGGGCAGATGCTTGGCCAGCCACATCAGCTTGGGCGGATGCATCTCCAGCGAAATCTGACCGCCAACGTGCTTAAGAAACTCGAAGCGGCCTTGGTTAATCGCGTCGGCTTCGGCTCCCGCTCGATGATCCATCCACATGATCACGTTCCAGCGGTCGTCTCCCGACGGCGAGACCGTAACAGGCCTCTCCTGATCGTCCAGCGCGACGGTCGAGCAGGTCGCATCGAAGCCGATTCCCTTCACTTGATCGCCGGTCGCTGCGGCCTCGCTCAGCGCGGTCCGAACGGTTGCCCGCACAGCCTGCCAGATGTCGTCAGAACTCTGCTCGGCAAAGTCGGCTTGAGGCCTATGGATCTCGATAGGATGGACGCTCATGCCGATCAGGCGGCCGTTGTCGTCGAACAGCCCGGCGCGGACGCTGGCCGTTCCGACATCGATGCCCAGATAGAAGCTCACGCGGTAACCCCCATGAACTCGGCCATGAAACTGCGCACGGTCTCCTCTTGATCGGGGGTCAGATCGGAAAGCGGAGGGCGAACCTTGGAGAACGGCAAACCGCGCAGGCTGAGGGCAAACTTGGACGCCGCCGGGAAAGGCAATTTGCGCCAGACGGCCAGCGCCTCGCTCAGTCGATCCTGATAGTTCTGCGCATCCCTACCCTCTTTGAACGCCCGAAAGATGCCCGAAACCAACTCGGGAAAGACGTTCGCGGCGCCGCTGATGGAGCCGGCCGCGCCTCTTTGCAGGGCGGCGAGCAGCCCTTCCTCTTGGCCGATGTAGAGGCGCAAACGGGGCGCCATGGAGAGGTAAGCGGCCACTGTTTCCGGATCGCCCTCGCTGTCTTTGACGCCCAGCAGGTTGGGATAGCCAAGCAGCCGTTCGACCAGGTTCGGCTCGATGCGGATATGGGTGATTCTGGGAATGTGGTAGAGGATGACCGGCAGATCGGTCGATTCGAGCAGAGCGCGGTAGAACTCGTAGAGGCCGTCCTGAGTGTAGTTCTTGAAAAAGTAGGGCGGGAGGACGAGCAGAGCGTCGCACCCAGCGCGCTTGGCCTGTTTGGCCAGATAGACAGCTTCGGGCAGGCTGCACGTGGCCGTGCCGGCGATGATTTTCAGGCGGCCGCGGGTTGCGCAGGCCAGTTCGTAGAGTTGGACGCGCTCGATCGGCGAAAGGGACGCGCCCTCGCCGTTGGTGCCGGAGACGACGACGCCGTCCATGCCGCACGCCTCGTTGAAGGCTAACAATCTGGCTATGGCTGGTTGGTCGATCTGGCCCGATGCGTCAAAAGGGGTCACCATCGCGGTGAAGACGCCGTCCAAGGAAATCGCGCTCATCCCATTAACTATTCTTGGCAACCTTTGCCCGGTTCCTAAGAGCAAGGATACCCAGTCGGGCAAGAGTTGAGTTCAAAATTGTGCTACAGATCGAAAAAATCCCGTTCGGAATGCCGGCCCGGTCTTTCGGCTCGCGGGGACGCTCGCCCTCCCGGTCTTTCGGCTCGCGGGGACGCTCGCCCTCCCGGTCCGATCCGATGCCTTTCGCTCCCCTCCCTAAACTCGCCAGAGTTTGGGGAGGGGATACAGGGGA
>JABWCR010000040.1 GCA_013359125.1 Armatimonadota bacterium
CGGGGACGCTCGCCCTCCCGACGGGTCCGTTTTGGGCTCGCGAGGACGCTCGCCCTCCCGACGGGTCTTTTGGGCTCGCGGGGACGCTCGCCCTCCCGAGAGCCCGATTGCCAGGCGGGAGCCGGGCGTTCCGGGGGCACTCCCTAATCAACTGTCCTCGTCCGTAGTCTCATCCTTAAACCCTTTCTTTCGACGCTGGCGGACGGCCTCTTGAAGCACGTACTCGATCTGACCGTTGATGCTGCGGAACTCGTCCTGAGCCCAGGCAGAAAGTTCCGCCCATAACTGAGGACTGATCCGCAGCAGCAACTGTTTGCGTTCGGCCATTGTTCAATGGTGCAGCGTGCCTGCGTTCAACACCGGCTGGGCGGCCTGTTCGCTGCACAGCACCACCATCAGGTTCGTAACCATCGCGGCCTTGCGCTCCTCGTCCAGATGCACGGTGCCGGTTTCGGTCAGGCGCTGAAGCGCCATCTCGACCATGCCGACCGCGCCGTCCACTATTCGCTGTCGCGCCGCAATAACGGCCGCAGCCTGCTGTCGGCGCAGCATCGCGCCTGCGATCTCGGGCGCATAGGCCAGATAGGTTATTCGTGCCTCGAGCACCTTTAGCCCCGCCAGATTGAAACTTTCTTGAATCTCCTCTTTCAGATGTTGCGCCACCTCGCTCGTGTTTCGACGCAACGACAGGGTGTCGTCGTCGGCATCGTAGGAGTAGCTCGATGTCAGATGGCGCAGCGCAGTTTCGCTCTGCAAAGCCACAAATTGGCCGTAATCTTGCACCTCGAACGCAGCGCGATAGGTGTCCTGCACCTGCCATAGCACCACGCATCCGACTTCGACAGGATTACCCACCAGGTCGTTGACTTTCAGCTTTTGCACGTCCAAGTTGATAGCGCGCAGAGAGACCGGTCGCTTGGTCATAAACGGATTGACCCAGTAGAAGCCGCTCTCTTTGACGCTGCCGACGTATCGACCGAATAGCAGCAGCACTTTGCTGCCGTTCGGCTCGACAACGAAGAAGCCGCCGCACATAATGCTCGCGATGGTAATGATCAGCGAGCTGAGGATGATGTACAGGGCGCCCGGCTGGGCGACGTTCGTCTCGTGCACCACCCGAATGCCGTAGTAGATCCCATACCCGCTGATCACGAAGAGCGCGAGGGTGAGGGTCAGCATCATCGCGCCCGATGTCGGTCGAACAACTTTCTCGTAGTTCACTGGTTACCCCCTTGATACCGATATGATATCACATCGATATGCAGTTTGTCAAGGGGGCGCCTTGGCCCTGCAGCCCTCACACACAAAAGCAGGTAGTGTTAACCGTCCGCCGAAGCATGGAGCGATAGAGAAAGGGCCATGACCGACTGGCGAAACCTTTACGCGAAACGGGACGTAGACGCACAACTGATAAGTTTCTACGCGGCTGCGAAAGCAGGCAAGCCGCAATTCGTTGTGCTGTTAGCGGAAACCGGATGGGGCAAAACCCGCGCCGTGCAACATTTCTACGAACACCTGCGCCAAACCGAAGACCCGAACGGCTACTGGCCGAATAACCTGACCGCCGACCCGGAGCCCAACCGCCCTCGCCGGAGCGCCGTAAACCCCAGCCTGGAAGGGCATACATCACCCATTGACCGGATTGCCTATCTCTGGTGGGGCATTCGCTTCTCACCCGATGCGCACACGGGGGGCGTCTCCGCCTATCTCAGCCATATCATGCCCCGCCTGTTCGCCATCGCTTTGCGACAGGACGCGCGCAACATCAAGGAGCAGGAAAAAGCGGAGTGGAAAAAACTCTTTACTGAACTGGCAGGCGAAACCACGGAAGCGCTATTGGGGTTGCTCGGTCTCCTGATTCCGATGATGAAGGCGGGCAAGAGCCTGAACGAGATACGGAAAAAGATACAAGAGCGCAAAGCACAGGCAGACGCTCCTACTCCGACCGTTGGGCAAGCCGCTCGGCAGGAGCGCGAATCGCTGGCCGACCGGGTGAGCGAGGCGATGCGCGCCGTCCTCAATCCGGGCGATGACCGACACCAGACCGTTCCCGTCGTCATCGTATTGGACGATGCGCAGTGGGCAGACCCCGACAGTCTGAGCGTCATTGAGAAGATTTGGCAGATTGCGCTGACGAACCGCTGGAAACTGCTCATCGTCGCCACGCATTGGGCGGGCGATTATCAAAAGTTCAAGACGCGCGATCGTAAGGCAGACCCGACCCTGCGCCTGCCCGACCTGCGGATGGGCGGCCAGCATGCGCCCGCATGGCATGAGATAGACCTGTCCAAAGCCGTGCCTCTGACAGCGATTACCCGCGCCGCCTTCCCCCAAATGAGCGACGCACAGGTTCAGCAGTTCACGAGTCTGGCAGAAGGCCACCCGCTCTACCTGCGCGAGCTGATTCTGCAGGCGAAAAAGCACCCCGCATGGTTCAAAAACAGCGACGCGGAGAGCGAGCTGACAGAGGAAGGCATGGGCAAATGCCAAGCCTTTAGGGGACTGCACGACCTGGCGCAGGAGCGGTTCGACTCGCAGCCTCCGGCGGTGCGCGCCATCCTCGCATGGGGTAGCCGGCAGGGGATGCAGTTTCTGCATCGGCTCACCCGCGCTCATGCCGAGGATAACGCTTTCCAGCCCTGCTATAACGGGCAGGAACATGACGAGGCCGTCCAAAATGCGCAACGGGAGGCCCTTCTGGATGCCCTGCAAGAGGTGGACGGCAGCGAGTTCGATCAGGTCGCCTTCCGGCAGGCGGCCGCGGAACACCTGGACAACGAACCCGACCATGTCAAAAGCGCGCTCACCCAGAGCCTGCGCGAAACGCTCGCCCGCTATTCCACCGAAAGCGCCCTTGCAACCGTGCCGGAGCCGGAGCAGATTCCGCTGCTGAGCATCGCGGTTAAAGAACTGCGCCCTGGCGGCGCCCCGGATGTGAACGAGGGCGAGTGGCAGGCGTGGGCGAGGGCGGTATGGCTGCTGTTCAAACGCCTGCGGGCGGGTCTGCTCTGGATGCAGGCGGAAGCGGTCGCGCTGCAACTGGCGCCGGAGAACCTGCCGCCGGAAGGCTGGTCGTTTGAAACGCTTGATTTTTGGGATCAGCACGACCTGTTCCTGTTCCTGCGTAGTTTCCGGGAGCTGGGCGCGGCGGGTCGGCTGGCGAACGGGCTGAAAATCCGCACGGAACCGGCAGCAAAGCGGGCGGATGCGAACGCGGAAACACGAAAACTTTACAGCGTTGCGCTCGACTGTGTCGGCGACGCGCAGAGCGCGCTGCGCCAGTGGCAGGACGCGCTCGCAAACTACAACGAGAGCCTGCGCGTGTGCCGTCAAATCGTGGAGGAGTTCGGAGAAACACCCGAAAGCCTGCGGGATCTGTCCGTCTCGCTGAGCAAAGTCGGCGACGTGCAGAGCACGCTGCTTCAGTGGGAGCCCGCTTTGGCCCAATACCAAAAGAGCCTGCGCGTTCGCCGTCAAATCGTGGAGGAGTTCGGAGAAACGCCCGAAAGCCTGCGGGATCTGTCCGTCTCGCTCAACAAAGTCGGCGACGTTCAGAGCGCGCTGCGCCAGTGGCAGGACGCGCTCGCAAACTACAACGAGAGCCTGAAAGCGCGCCGTCAAATCGTGGAGAGCTTCGGAGCCACCCCGGAGAGCCTGCGGGATCTGTCCGTCTCGCTGGACAACGTCGGCGACGCGCAGAGCGCGCTGCTTCAGTGGCAGGACGCGCTCGCAAACTACAACGAGAGCCTGCGCGTTCGCCGTCAAATCGTGGAGGAGTTCGGAGAAACGCCCGAAAGCCTGCGGGATCTGTCCGTCTCGCTGGAGAAAGTCGGCGACGCGCAGAGCGCGCTGCTTCAGTGGCAGGACGCGCTCGCAAACTACAACGAGAGCCTGCGCGTGTGCCGTCAAATCGTGGAGAGCTTCGGAGCCACCCCGGAGAGCCTGCGGGATCTGCTCGTCAGCCACGCGAAACTGTCACAGGTTTACGCAGGTCTGGGCGACCGTACCACGGCGTGCGAGCATGCCCGCGAAGTTCTTCGCCTTGCGAAGATTCTCTTCCAAAACCATCCAGACGACCCGCAGACGCAGGAGGATTTGCGCAATGCGGAGCAACTCGTTCTAAGTTTGGGCTGTTGATCTCCTCTTGCTTGCCGGTTAGACTTGTCACCCCAGCAGGCCTTCGAACTCGCCGACTCTCAGTTTGACCGATTCGCGGTCTTCCACGCGCTCGGCTTTGCCGTCTCGAATCCAGACGATCCGATCGGAGGCATCGAGCATCTTCAGGTCGTGCGTGGCAGAGATGATCGTAACGCCGCGTTCTTTGTTGAGAGCGCGAAGCAGTTCGATGATCTCCTTGCCGGTGTTGAGGTCGAGGTTTCCGGTCGGTTCGTCTGCCAGGATGATGGAGGGATTGTTGGCCAAGGCTCGGGCGATGGCCACTCGCTGCTGTTGGCCGCCCGAGAGTTCGGTCGGCTTATGGTGCAGTCGCGCTTCCAGGCCGACCAGCCGCAACAGTTCGGCGCCCCGTTCGGACCGCTCTTCGGCGTTGAGGCCGGCAAAGATCATGGGCAGCGTTACGTTTTCGATCGCGGTCATGACGGGTATCAGGTTGAAGGTTTGGAAGATGTATCCGATGCGGTGGCAGCGCAGGAAGGCCAGTTCGGTGGCGTCCAGTTGCGCCATGTCCACGTCGTCGATGTAGACGGAGCCGGAGGTGGGTTTGTCCAACCCGCCGATCATGTTGAACAGCGTGCTCTTGCCCGAGCCGGAGGGCCCCATGATACTGATGTACTCGCCGCGCACGATGTCCAGGTGCACGCCGTCGAGGGCGCGGAGCACGATCTTGCCCATTATGTACTCCTTTACGACATCGCGCACTCGGACGACGAAATCCATGCTAAACCTCGACCCTCAGCGCGGCGGAGGCGGGCATCTTGGCCGCTCGATAGGCTGGCAGCAAGGTGGCGACGATGGTCAAGAGGGCTCCTATCGCTACCGCCGTCAACAGAAGACCGGCGAGCGCCATCGGCCAACCCGGAGCGAGACCGACCCGAAATGCTACAACTCCGACGGCCATCGAGGCTCCGAACAGGAACCCGGCCAACGATCCAACGACGCCGAGCATTCCCGATTCTAAGAAGAAGAGCAATACGATGAAGCGATCGGTCGCGCCGAGGCATTTCATCGCGCCGATCTCCTTGTAGCGTTCGGCCACGGCCATCAGCATGGCGTTCATGATGCCCACGGCGCACATGATGAGGCTGACGGCCGAGAGCCACGTTTGGCGGCTGATCGATTCGGTATCGGCCGCTCCGGGCGAGAGGGCGGCGGACGCCCGCACAAAGGTAAAGAAGGCGATGCCCAGGGCAATGCCCGAGGCGGTAATGGCCGAGCGACCGAGGCGGATTCGGGCATTCTGCAGGCTGATCCGAAGCGCCACGCCGATGTGCAGAGCGTTTTTCATCGCTTTTTGACGAACAGGGCGGCGTAGTTTCGGTCGGATAGCATTTTAAGAAAGGCGAACAGGGAGGCTTCGGCCTCCTTTCGATCGAGCCTGTACTGCTTGCACAGCCGCACGATCAGCCCATCGACCGTGGTTTGGCCGTCCAGCCGTTCCCAGACGAAGGCGCCGATCGCATCGAGCTCGATCAGCCTTTCGTCGCGCAGGCGGAATATCCTGCGCAAACGGCCCCAGATGCCCCGATTATCGATGGGCGCGCGCAAGAGGGCGCCGGTCTCGGAGGCTTCCCAAGCGATCAGGGGGTTGCGGAGCGGGCGGGCGGAGAGCATCTGGGCCTTGGTGGGCATTGGGGTTCGTTTTTTGAAGAACATGGGGTTAGAGCGACCTTTGGACGACTTCTTGGAGCAGCGTATCGGAGCCGGGGCCTATGGTCATTAAAGCGATGGCGTCCGAACCGTTGAGCCAGGCGCAGGCGCAGTAGCTTTTGGATCGGCGGCGAATGGCCTCTCCCAAGGGAAAGCGGCCGACCATGTGGTAAACGTCGATATCGCCCACCTGTTCGACTTCGACGATCTCGCAGTCCTCGCGTCCCAGCCAACTTTTGGGCCAATCGGCTTCGGGTCCTTCGATCAGTCGGTGCGCGCGGGCTGTGCGAAGGGCAATCAGGTCGGTCTTGTCGATTCTGAATTCCAAGCGGGTCTGGCCGGACAGGATTTTGTTGGCCGTCAGTCGCGCTTGGCCAGGAAGCAGTAGACTTAAGCCATAGATTTCCCAAGGCGCGAGGTCTTCCGTGCCGTGGTCGGCGATTAGTCCGAACACTTCTGACGCGAGCGTTGGCACGGGGTCGCGCGGCCCTCCGCAGATTTGAGCGATGACGACGGTCGAATCGAACGAGATCGCCTTGCCCGCACCCTTGGCTTCCGAGGTCTTCCAGCTAAACTCGAAGCCTTCGTCCAATCGGGCCGAGAAGGGGATGCGTCTGCGTTTGAAGTCCGACTCCAGGCGAGAGAGGTATTTTCGTCGCTCGGCGTCTAAATCGCAATGGGGGGCGTTGCGCCGCCATTTGACGTCTAATCTGACGGAGCCGGGCGAGGCGATGGTGAAGGCGCCTTGGTTGAAGTTGCCAGAGAAGCTTTCTAGACGCCAAGTGTTGGGGACGTGGCAAGAGATGCCTTGCCACGCGATGCGGATGGTGGAGCGAACGGTGGCCGCGCCGGGCGGCACGGGCGGGCTACTCCTTCTTCTCGTCTTCGATCGAATCGCGAGTGGCCTTGCGGAACTCGCCGAGCGATTCGCCGATGGAGCGGGCCAGCATCGGCAAGCGCGATGCGCCGAACAGCACCATAACGATCACCAGTAAGATGATCCACTCTTGCGTACCCATATAAGCCAGCACTGGCATGAAACGTTCCTCCAAAACCTCGGTTGCCTTACAGTATACCCTGCTCAGCCCGCATAGGTTATGCGATAGATGGCGCCCGCGTGATCGTCCGAGATCAGCATCGATCCGTCGGGCAGAACCAACACGTCTGCCGGGCGGCCCCAGGGACGTCTGCCTTGCAGCCATCCTTGCGCGAAGGGCTCGTAGCCGGTAGCGACATTGCCCTTAAGGGTTACCATCATGACCCGATAGCCGATGGGGGTCGAGCGGTTCCAAGAACCATGTTCGGCGATGAAGACCTGATTGCGATACTTGGCCGGGAACATCTTGCCGGTATAGAACTTCATGCCGATGGCGGCGACGTGGGGGCCCAGTTCTTGAACGGGCAGGGTGTAATCGCTACGACGGCTGCGCGTCCAGAACTGCGGGTCTTTGACATCTTTGCCGTGCAGGTAAGGAAAACCGAAGTGCAGTCCTTTTTTAGGCGCTCGGTTCAGTTCGTCGGGCGGAGTGTCGTCGCCCATCATGTCTCGACCGTTGTCGGTGAACCAGAGTTCTTTGGTCTGTGGATGCCAATCGAAGCCGACCGAGTTTCGCACGCCGCTGGCAAAGACCTCCAGCCCCGTTCCGTCCTTTTTCATACGGGTGATGCTGGCGTACTTGGGGTCGGTTCGCTCGCAGACGTTGCAGGGCGCTCCGACGGGCACATAGAGCCAGCCGTCCGGTCCAACACCTAGGTACTTCCAACCGTGGTGCCGGTCGGACGGGAAGGCGGAGCTGACGACGACGGGATCGGGCGGATCGGTCAGTCGATCTTCGATTCGGTCGTATCGGAGCACGCGGTTGACGGCGGCGACGTAGAGGGCGCCATTGTTAAAGGCGATGCCCGAGGGCATGTTGAGGCCTCTGGCGATGGTGTAGACGCGCTCGGCCTTGTAGTCTCGGGCAAGCTTAACAGCGTAGATCGCGCCAGCCGACATGCTGCCGACGAAGAGGGTGTTCTTGGCTCCGAGCGCCATCTGCCGCGCGTTGGGCACGTTGGCGGTGAGGGTTGCAATTCGAAATCCTGCCGGAAGTTTGATGGTGTTGAGGGGCAACTGCATGGGCGGAGTATACCAGGAGGCGGTTTTGGGCGAGGTTTGCGCCATTGGCCTTTGACCTTGCGATATCCGGCGGCGAGGAGGGCGAGCGTCCCCGCGAGCCGAAAGAGCGGACCGGGAGGGCGAGCGTCCCCGCGAGCCGAAAGAACGGGCCGGGGGGGCGAGCGGCCCCGCGAGCCAAAGCCGCCAAACGGGAGGGCGAGCGTCCCCGCGAGCCGAAAGAACGGGCCGGGAGGGCGAGCGTCCCCGCGAGCCGAAAGAGCGGGCCGGGAGGGCGAGCGTCCCCGCGAGCCGAGAGAACGGGCCGGGAGGGAGCCCGGCGGTTTGGCAAGCGCTCAATCTGTCTCAATGGCGAACATCGGTCTGTCTCGGGCGATTGTGCCCCTCCCCTGTATCCCCTCCCCAAACTCTGGCGAGTTTAGGGAGGGGAGCGAA
>JABWCR010000041.1 GCA_013359125.1 Armatimonadota bacterium
GTGCTGAACGCCGCCCAAGAAACCTACCCCGCAGCCGACGACCCCGAATGGGGCCAAGTCCCCCCGGACGAAGTCTGGACCCTCATCCCTCAGCACGAGAGAGGTTGACAATCGTCCGTTACATGAGGTAATCTTGCTGGTACCAACGGCGCGGGGTAGAGCAGTCTGGTAGCTCGTCGGGCTCATAACCCGGAGGTCGGAGGTTCAAATCCTCCCCCCGCACCCAATTCGCTACTCCGCTTCTAATCTCTTCAGCGTCGCCAAGTCTTTGGGAAAGTCGTCGACTTCGGGCGTCTCCAACAAGAGCGGCACGTTCCGAAACCTCGCATCCTTCATCAGCGCCCTAAAGCCGCCTTCGCCGATCTCGCCGTGGCCGATGTGATCGTGTCGGTCGACCCGGCTGCCTAACGGTTTCTTACTGTCGTTCACATGCCACACGCTCAGACGTTCGATACCGACCAGCCGATCAAACTCGGCCATTGTCTCATCGTAGGCTTCTTGAGTACGAAGGTCGTATCCCGCGGCAAAAAGGTGGCAGGTATCGGCGCAAACCGTCAGCCTCTTGTCGGGCACTGCGTCGAACAGCCGAGCAAAGTGCTCGAATCGATAGCACAGCGCGCTTCCCTGCCCGGCCATTGTCTCCAATGCCGGCAGGCAGCCCTCGGGCATCTCTTCGAGAAGCAGCTTGAACGTCTCGATCAACCGGTCGATGCCAACGTCCTCTCCCTGCCCTAAGTGCGAGCCCATGTGGACGACCGCGTACCGCACCCCCAATTGGCAACAGCGGTGAAGCTCTTGCAGATAGGCATCGTAAGACTGCCGCCAAACTGCCTCATCGGTCGCCGCGAGGTTAATGAGATAGGCCGCGTGAGAAACGGTCGATTGGATGCCGGTTTCCTGTTGCCCCGCCTTCCAAGCCTCGATCGCCTCGTCGCTCAAGGGATTGCTCTTCCATTGGCGCGGACTGGCGGTGAAAATCTGAACCGAGGTGCAACCGATCGCCTTGCCCGAATATAGCGCCTTGTGAACGCCGCCCGCCGTGGGCATGTGCGCGCCTAATAGCCGATCCATGAACGACTCTTTCTGTGGAGACTGCTTGGCTCCTGCTCAGTTGTTCCCGCCCAAGAACTCCCGGATTTCCGTGGAAATCGGACCAAAGTTGACGCCAGAGTTCTTGGGCGGGACCAACATCGCCTCCAGCGTAACGCGACCGGTTCTCTTGTCTTCTTTAGGGAAGAGATAGATAGCGCTTCTTCTCAGCGACTCGATCAATCTTGGATGCCAGGATTGGGGGTACCGAGGTCCGAGAGCTCGCAGAGCAGTGGCAGTTTTGTTAAATTCCTGCGATGGAAACTTAGACATTTCTATGGTTACCGCCGCGCCCTTTTCTAAAGACTCCACCAAGTTCGCGCCGACCGGACTGCGGTCGATCGCGCTTAATAGAGGGTATGCCTCGGCGATAGCCGACATATCCACGCCCCTGTATGGAGCCCCGTTCGAATAGACGCTTCGGTTTACCCTAGCCCATGCCGCGTTCTGTTCTGGCGAAACCGCACGGCAATAATTGAGCATTGCGCGAACTGAAAGCGGACCATCCTTGCCCGACTTCACCGCTCTCTCGAACGCAAAGAAGGCTTCGAACGGATAACCCTGAACCCTATCCAGGAATCGCATCCGATTTCTCACCCTTAAGACTCCATCATCCTCTACAAAAGACCATGAGAAGACCCGATCGAACTCCTTCTCTAACTCGGTCGGGTTCGATAAATCGACTCCCAACCAGGTTTGATAGAACAGCCCTTGGCCTTCGTTCTTGTGCGTATAGACAGAGACTGCCGGTTGCCAGCCTTTTACAATGTCGGCTAAGCTAATCCGCCCGCTCATCAGTCGCGGCATCCACCAAGCGCCCTGTTCGCGAGCCGGGAAGAGCTCCATCACGACCTCTGCGCCAAACTCGTTCGAGTAAATCTCTATGACCTGTGAAAGCGAAAAGTCCTGACCGGTCGGCACAAGGAACTTTCGATTCGCATTCCCCGTCTGTACGAACGCTTTGCTAGCCGCTCGATCGTCCAGTTTGCCCGCTGGCCGAAACTCAAAATCGACCGGCTCGCCTCGGATGACGAATGGCGACAGGGCGCCGTAGCTGCCTGGACCGTTGGGCCCCGATACGTCGCAACGGCCGATGAGACACCGCGCAAACAGGTCGAACTCGACCGAAAAGACGAAGTGATCGAATTCAGAAGGCGTATGGTCAAACTTGATCAGTTCTCGCGCGTCTCGCGCAGAGACCCCGTTCAGCAGATTGCCGATCGGCTGCGTTCCCACCGCCCAGCCCTGCTTGAACAGCGTCGGATAAAACCCGGCCGAATCGACGTTGAGCATTGCATTGAGAGAAGCCCAGGCATCAATGCTGCCAAGCCAACTCTTTTCTTGATAGGCGCCGACTAACTTCCAATACTCAGGGTCGGCGTAGGGATTGGTGCCGTTCTGCTCCAGCCTCTCCCTTAACGCTCTCTCGTTGCTCTCCATGTCAAGCAGATCAAGTTGGGTCGTCCTAAAACTCGAACTAGCAGAAACCATCCACTTCTGAACTTGGTTTTGCACAGTCTGAGCGAATGACTGCATATAGCTCTGGCGCCATGCGGCTTCCTGCTTCTCGATCGTGCTGTCCGCATCCATAAACCAGGCGCCGTCTTTCTGCTCCGAAAACCGAACGCCCAGTTCAGATTCCAGGAGCCTTCTTGCAAACGTCCAATCCCGCTCGTAAAGGGCGATGAAGAGAGCCCTCTCTTTGACGTTCTTAGAGCAAATGACCGAGCGTTCGGGAGTCGACAGGGCTGCGGCCAACTCGCCATAAGTCATGGCTCGAGGCAAAATTGTGATAGTTTCCTGCGCAATTCCTAAACTTATCAGTCCGGCGAACACGATCGATGCGGAGAATCTCATGACGGCCTCCATGCTAATCCAAGATCGATTATCGGGTTCGACCGCCTTATCGAACGCCGATAAGATTGCCAGGTTCTGGCAGGGAGCCCTCGTCCTCGGGCGAAACGTAGACCATGCAGAGGGCGCCCGAATGGTTTGCCGGTGCAGATGAGGCAGGTCGAGGCCCCCTGGCCGGACCTTTGGTGGCCGCAGCCGTCGTCTTGCCGCCCACGGTCGACCTCCCGCTGGTGAACGATTCTAAACTCCTGACCCATGAACAACGGGAGTCGGCCTATGACTGCATACTTCAGCAAGCCGTCAGCATCGGGGTGGCCGCCGTGCCCTCTTACATCGTCGATCGCCTCAATCCTCACCACTCATCTCTATTGGCTATGAAACAGGCGATTTGTCAACTCCCTATGCAACCAAGAGGCGTATTGATCGACGGCAAGTACACGATTAGCTCGCTCAAGATCAGCCAAAAAGCCGTGATCGACGGCGATGCGACCTACCTTGAAATCGCTGCAGCGTCGATCGTAGCTAAGGTTATAAGAGACCGCATCATGCTCGATTACGACCGGCTCTACCCCAACTATGGCTTCTCTCGGCACAAAGGCTATGGCACGAATCTTCACAAACAAGCGCTGATCAGTTACGGCCCGGCGCCCATCCATCGCAACTATCTGCCCGTGATCGAAGCTCGAAACCGACAATCATGCCTCATTCAAGACAAATAGGCGCCGAAGGCGAGCAGATGGCCGCCGAGTTCCTGACCCGGCTGGGCTACGAAATCATCGACAAGAACTGGACGCGCCGAGGCGCAGAGATCGATTTGATCGCCCGCGACGGCGATTGCCTGGTGTTCGTAGAGGTCAAATACCGCCTATCCGACGCATACGGCGACCCTCTTATCAGCATGGACAACCGCAAGATCGCACGGTTGGCCAAATCCGCCGCCCGATACTTGGCCGAGAACGATCTCACTCAAGTCGATTGTCGCTTCGATGTCGTCGCTATCCGAAAGATTGGCGCCGCAACCGAGATCGAGCACGTCCCAAACGCCTTCTTTCCGCCAGAAGGCGCGATGCCTTAACGAATCTCCCGAATCCAGAGGTCCCGCGCTTCGATCGTCGATCTCGGATCGTGGCACTGGATGGCAACCCGCCCTTCTAAAAAATCCTCCACCTGTGTATCGACCGTCTGCCGTCCGTTGACATAGATCCGAACGCGCTTCCCCTCCGCCAACACCCGCATAGAAAACCAAGCCTCGTCTCGCGTCGTAATCTCGGGCGCGCGAACCCGGCCATACAGCGATCCGGTCGAATAATCCCCGCCGCGGTTCCAGATCTGCGCTTCCAAACCTTCTGGCCAGCTGTCGGGATTGGAGGCTGGCGGGCGAGCGCGAAAGTAGAAGCCGCTGTTGCCGTTGGGCGTAATCTTGAACATTCCCCTCAGTTCAAAGTCCTTGAACGACGCCATGCTGAACAGATGCCCCATCTCGCCGCTGCCGCGCAAAACGCCATCGACAACCTCCCACTTGGCCTTGCCCTTGGCCTCCCAACCGGTCAGATCTTTGCCGTTGAAGAGAGGCGCCCACTCGTCTTTGGGCTTTGGCAGAGGCTCGATCTTAAGGTTGCGATACCGCACCGTTACACCAGGGTGATGCTGCTGAAATCCAATCACGCCCTTAGTACGAACATTGAGCGTCGCATCCTGAACCTGCTCTCCGTTGTACCAAGCCCGAATGCGCGCACCCTCGGCGCGAATGGCGAACTTGTTCCATTGCTTTTCCGGCGTCAGCCGCTTCATCAATTCAAGGCTGGTCGGAACGCGGTTGTAGAGGCTTCCAGTAGGATTCTTCTCATCCTGAAGGCTGATTTGAAGCTCATACCCATCGATCCAAGGCTGACCTTGCCTTGAGGCACGAATGAAAATCCCGCTGTTCGATTCGTGCGTCTCGCCTCGGTCGATCCAATACTCGCCAGTAAGCTCGAAATCCTCGTACTCCTCTTCCGTTCCGATCCAACCGCTCGCATCTTTGGGGCCTATCAGCTCTTGACCTTCGAACAGCCAAGGCGGACCGTCGTAGATCTTCAACTTATAAGGCTCGCCCAGCAGGCTGATCGTCTGAGCCCAACAAAGACCCACAATGTATAAGATTGCAAATAAAACCCTCATCGTAACGCCTCCTGTGCCTCAAACTCGATCGTCATCCCATCGTAGCATAGTTCGACGCTGGCGGGAAGCTCCCTGTTCGTCGCCTCATGGTCAAAATCGTGCGCCAAATGGGTCAGCGCGGCGCGTTTCGGCTTAAGCTCGGCAATCACCGCCAGCGCCTCTTCTAAGTTGTAATGCGTCGGGTGCGGCGCAATTCGAACCGCATCTAATATCAAAAAGTCCAGCCCCGATAGCCGATCCCAACTTTCTGGCGGAATGCGCTTAACGTCCGTAACATAGGCCAACGAACCGAAACGAAAGGCCAATATCGGCATGTCGCCGTGATAAACGCGCAAAGGCTCCACCCTTAGCCCGCACAGGTCGAAATCGCCTTCTATCCGATGAAACTCGATCAGCGGCTTGCTGGCGCCCGCGGGCGCAGGAAAACGGATGTAGCGAAAAACGCGCTCCAAATCGTCCAGCGCGGCTTGTTCTGCATAGACAGGTATAGCCCGCCCCGTCATCTCGGTAAAGCCGCGCAAATCGTCCAGTCCAAAGATATGATCTGCATGGGTGTGCGTGATCAGCGCAGCGTCCATTCGGTCGTCCAGACCAAAGCGCAACAACTGCAACCGAAGCTCCTGAGGCGCATCGACCAGGATTCGTCCGGTCGGCGCATCGATCGCAATCGCGGGCCGCGCGCGCTGGTTCTTTGGGTCGTCGCTCAGACATACGGGACATCGGCAACCGATCATCGGTACCCCGGTCGAGGTGCCGCTGCCGATCACGATCGCTCTTGCCTTCATGCGTCGCTAAACGGGAGCCTTCTCAAACACGTCGCGCTCTGGGCGCGCGCCATCGGGAATCTCGATCGGATACTCGCCGTCAAAACAGGCCAGACAAAACCGACCGCGAGGCTGGCCGACCGCCTTCACCAGCCCACCGATGCTCAAATAACCGAGCGAATCGGCGCCGATCTGTTGGCGAATATCCTCCACCGTCTGGTTCGCGGCCACCAGTTCGCGCTCGTTCGCCATGTCGATGCCGTAATAACAGGCGTGCCGGATGGGCGGCGCGGTTATCCGGCAATGCACTTCCTTGGCGCCTGCGTCGAAAAGCAGATGCACGATCTGCTTGATCGTCGTGCCCCTTACAATGCTGTCGTCCACCATCACGATGCGTTTGCCGCGGATGGCGTCGGTCAGCGGCACTAGCTTTAGCCGAACGCTCAGCTCGCGCAGGCTTTGGTCCGGCTGGATAAACGTGCGCTGAACGTAGCGATTCTTAATCAGCCCCTCGCCAAACGGGATGCCAGACGCCTCGGCAAAGCCAATCGCCGCCGGCACGCCCGAATCGGGCACGGGGATCACCAGATCCGCCTCGGCCGGGTGCTCGATCGCCAACTGCTTGCCCATGCGCCGCCTTGTCTCGTACAACAATCCGCTGTACAGATGGCTGTCGGGACGGGCAAAGTAGATCAGTTCGAACATGCAGAGCGCCTCTCGGGCTGCCGGAACGCCGGTAAACGATCGCAGGCCGCCCTCGTCGATCACCACGATCTCGCCGGGCAGCACGTCGCGCACATATCGGGCGCCCACAGGGGGAAAGGCGCACGTCTCGGACGCTAAAACGTAATGGTCGCCAATCTTGCCGATGCTGAGCGGCCGCACGCCGAACGCATCGCGCGCGCCAATGATCTGCGTAGGCGTTAGGATGGCCAGAGAGTAGGCGCCGCTCATTCGAGACATCGCCCGAGCCACCGATTCCACAATATCTTCGCCGTCCTCGCTGGCAATCAGGCGAGCGATCACCTCCGAATCGTTGGTGCTTTCGAACGTCGCGCCTTGGCTCTCCAACTCGCGCCGAAGTTGAGCGGCGTTAACCAGATTGCCGTTGTGCGCCACCGCGGTATCGCCGGTCTGAGTGGTGCAGGCAATGGGTTGGGCGTTGCGCAGCGCGCTGCTGCCCGTGGTGGAATATCGAGTGTGCCCGACCGCCAAACCGCCTTTCAGGCTGCTTAGCGTCGCCTCGTCGAACACGCGCGCGACCAAGCCCATGTCCTTGTGCATCTGCACGGTCTGGCCGTCCGATACAGCGATGCCGGCGCTCTCCTGTCCGCGGTGCTGAAGGGCAAACAAACCGAAATAGGTAAGCCGAGCGGCATCGCGGCCTGGCGCGCAAGCGGCGAATATCCCGCACTCTTCCCTTGGCCGATCCCCGGGCATTGGATATAGAGTGTACCTTCCGATCGGATGGAACGCCGCCCTTCCGGGCGGCCCCGTTGTCTTCTGCCAGGCAGAAGCCTGGCGTGCCGCAAGCGCTCTAACGCCAGCCCGGAGTCCCTCGACCTATAAGGATACAAGGGATCGCTGTTCGTTCGATGCCCCCGGCGGTTTGGCGGGCGCCCAATCCGTTTCATGGATGAACATCGGTCTATCTCGGGCGATTGTGCCCCTCCCCTGTATCCCCTCCCCAAACTCTGGCGAGTTTAGGGAGGGGAACGAAAGAGATTCTTTTGCCTCTACACCCTACGTTCCTTTAACCCTCCACACCCGCCGTTCGGTGCGGAGGGTCTAGGCCCTCGGCTCGCGGTCTCTGGACCTCGTCCGTCTTCAGTCCCCTCCCCAAACGCGGAG
>JABWCR010000042.1 GCA_013359125.1 Armatimonadota bacterium
CGCGTCGAAATTAATTCTTGACACTTTAAAGTTGGCGACTGCGGCGTTGACTGCGGTTGTTGGTTGACAGCACGGGTTCGGCAACGGACTATTACGAGCGCTGCGGGCGGCTACCAGCACGTTCCTTTCACCGGTCTCTACCACGTCGGCGCTCGCGAATACGACCCCCGAACGGCGAGATGGCTCCAAAGAGACCCGATAGGGATCGCTTCCGGCGACCCCAACGTCTATCGGTATTGTCTGAACGATGCGGTTAATCTGGCGGATCCGGATGGGTTAAGTCAAGGACCAAGTGGCCCGAGGCAAGTTACACGTGTTGTCATAATGGCATTCATTCCGTACAACCAAGTGTATGCGCCGTTGACCGGTCGACGGTTCAAGGGTGATGGCCGAGGCTTCAATCCCTACGCCAAGTCTTATAGAATGAAGCTCCAGTTTAGATTTGAACCCAGAAGTAAAGGAGCTTTACCGCAAGCTATCCTCGAAGGCTGTAAGACCGGTGTGACCATGGAATTGGACGAAGCCGGTCAAGTTATCGACAAGGCGCAATACAACCCAAGTTTTAAGTTTGGATATACTTATGTTCAGTCATCGGGGAGTCTCGGCTTTGGAAACACTTATGTGAGCTTGGCGGCCAAGGCAAGCAATCCACTTGTCAAACCTTCTCCCGCCATCATGATGCTATTCACTTTCATATTTGATGTGAGAGGCAATCTAATTGGATTAATAGGCGATCATACGAAATTTCCTTCTTTCGAGGCCTATGAAATCGTGGATGACCATATAACGCGGAAGTATGTGTATGACGCCGTGGCAGAGGGTACCAGTGTTCGCCACCTCATTTACGGCCCTGAAGTTTCCGTTATCAAGAAGTGGCCAAGGTGACTTGCACGTGATTACTCTCGTAAGCGGTCTGAAAGTTGCAGCTATGACAGCATGCATCTTTATGAGTTGGTGCTTCTTCATAATGATGAGCGAGCTCATAGTGTCCAGGATTGACCTATGTCTGCGCCTAGGGTTCAATCCTTTAGATCTGCCGCCTGACGTTGCTTCTTATGGAGTATGGGACATTGTAGTGTACTTACCATACTCCATGAAGAAAGGGGCAGCCTATTTCTGGAAACTCGCACTGCTTTTATCGCTTCTTATAAGTGCACTATACTTGCTATGCGGCAGAATAAATCAACGAGGCCCCTGGTTCCATGTCTTAGTGGGGGTTGTGTGCGGTATCCTAATGGCGTCCGCGTCTCTTGTTTTTTTATTCCCATCAATTCGCGCTGACTTAGGTTCAAGATTATGGATGTATGCATTACCGAATTTGCTGAGTATGCTGCCAGTAGGAATAATTAGTAAGTTACTAGTGTCTTTAGAGTTTAGAGAGTTGTTGGTGAGGTCGCTCCAGAGATGAAGAGAGGGGGGAGAGAATTTTAGACATGATGGTCGGGGATGTTCATCTTTATATGAAGTGGTCGACTTATGCCTTGGCCGAGGCGGCGGACACGGTCGGATCGACCTCGCGCAGCTACGAATGGGACTACAATCCGGACGGCTCGATAGAACTTTCGCTCCGCGGGGCTGATGCAGTCGCGATCGGGCTGCGGAGGCTCCCACAGCCCGACCAGTTGACCGTTGCTTACGCTACAAAGAGTAACACAGACAGCGACAATTCCGAGTCTCTTCATCTCTTACCTCCCAGAATCCTGATCCCGGAACGCCTGTCCTTTCTCAGCAACCCAGTCCGAAGTTTTCTAACACGATCGCCAAGTCGGTGTCGTCCACGATGCCGCTCTTGTCGATGTCTTCCAAGGCGCAGCCGGAGCCGCCAAACGCCTCCAGAATGATGGCCAGGTCGGTATCGTCCACGCAGCCGTCCAAGTTCACATCGCCCGGGACGACCGGCTCGGCCGAATAGAACGCTAGGCCCGTCGCGCCGTTGATCGGCGGGCCAGAAGAAAACACTCCGACGAACGAGCCGTCTGCGCCGCTATATTGGCGCACTTGGTCGTCTCCGCCCTCGTGGAACAGGCTGGTCAGATAGAGATCGCCGTTGGGGCCGAACGCCATGTCGTACGTGTTGCTTTGACCGCCGTCGCCCGGCTGAACGAAGACGTCCATGAACGACCCGTCCGCGCCGCTGTATCGGTAGACGCCGCCTCCGCCAAGGATGTACTCTGCAATGTAAAGATTGCCGTCAAGGCCGAAGTCCAGCGTCCAGGAGTTGGCTAATCCGCCGCTGCCGTCTGCAACGAACAGATCGATGAGGGCTCCCGTCGTTCCGTCAAATCGATACACTCCGCCAGTAGCGAAGTTGCGATCCCAACTGCACGCATAGAGGTTGCCGTCTGGACCAAAGTCCAACTGTCCGGCGCGATTGCCGCCTGCATTGATCACGCCGGTGTCGACAAAAATAGCATCGATCTGACCATCGGCCGGCAGTGCCGCGCCCGTCGCACCATCGAACCGCATCACGTAGCCGGCTGCATAGTCGCTTACATAGAGGTTTCCGTCCGGGCCAAACTTCAGAAAAATCGGCTCTGTCATGAGGGTGCTGGTGCCCGCCGGCACAAACGTGTCCATAAAGAGGCCGGTTCGACCGTCAAACCGCTTGATCTCAGCGTTGTTATAATCGGCAATATAGAGGTGGCCGTCGGGACCGGCCGTAATGCCATAGAGATTGCCCGTCGAACTGCAGACTTGCGATCCGAACAGCGAGCCGTCAAGCCCGGTCGTGCCGTCAAATCGAGCGATGTCGCCCGTGCCATAGCAGGACACAACGAGGTAGTCCTGCTGTGCGAACGCCATCGAAAGCGAGAGAGCCAAAGAAAGTACAGCCAAAAATTGAGTCGATTTCATCAAAATCTCCTTTTTGCCGCATGAAGCAAGTGTTTTTGTCAGCAACCATGATTATACATCGGTTTTCTCTCGTTTGCCGTCAATGCCGCAAAGTCCGAAGGTTTGTTGGGGACGTTGCCTGAAAGATGGTGGCCGGAGGTCGCGCATTCGAACGGCTTCCCGCCTGTTCCCTTGACTTCGCTAACCGCTTTTGGGTAGACTCTGCGGGCTTGAGGGGGTGTGCCCGAGTGGCCAAAGGGGGCAGACTGTAAATCTGTTGGCGACGCCTTCGTTGGTTCGAATCCAACCGCCCCCACCACTGTCGCCGAAGTAGCTCAGGGGCAGAGCGCGTCTTTGGTAAAGACGAGGTCACGGGTTCGATTCCCGTCTTCGGCTCCAGTCGAAAGCCGATAATCAATCATTGAGCGCTGGAGTCATGCAAGGAGGACTCAGATAGGATGGCACGACAAAAATTTGAACGAAGCAAGCCGCACGTCAACATCGGCACCATCGGTCACGTCGACCACGGCAAGACCAGCCTGACCGCGGCCATCACCCGCACGCTGGACAAGCACGGTTTGGCCCAATACCAGGCGTACGACCAGATCGACAGCGCGCCGGAAGAGCGAGAGCGCGGCGTTACGATCAACATCTATCACGCCGAATATCAGACCGAAACGCGGCATTACGCCCACGTCGACTGCCCGGGACACGCCGACTACATCAAGAACATGATCACCGGCGCCGCGCAGATGGACGGCGCGATTCTGGTTGTGGCGGCCACCGACGGCCCCATGCCCCAGACCCGAGAGCACATTCTGCTGGCCCGCCAGGTCAACGTGCCTGCGCTGGTCGTCTTTATGAATAAGGTCGATCTGGTGGACGATCCGGAACTTCTGGAACTGGTCGAGATGGAAATCCGCGACCTGCTGTCCAAGTACGGATTCCCGGGCGACGAGATTCCGATCATCCGCGGCAGCGCGGTCAAGGTGTTGGAAGCGGACGACAGCTCGAACTGGACCAAGGACACCGACAACAGCTGGATCAAGGCCATCCACGACCTGATGGACGCGGTGGACAACTACATTCCGCTGCCCGAGCGCGACCTGGACAAGCCGTTCCTGATGGCGGTCGAGGACGTGTTCACCATCACCGGTCGAGGCACGGTCTGCACCGGCCGAGTGGAGCGCGGCATCCTTAAGCCGGGCGAAGAAGTCGAGATCATCGGCCTGCGATCCGAGACGCGCAAGACCGTCTGCACCAGCATCGAGATGTTCCGCAAGATTTTGGACGACGCGCGAGCGGGCGAAAACGTCGGCCTGCTATTGCGCGGAGTCGACCGAAAGGACATCGAGCGCGGCATGGTCTGCGCGAAGCCCGGCAGCATCAAGCCGCACAAGAAGTTTAAGTGCGAGGTCTACGTGCTGACCAAGGAAGAGGGCGGCCGCCACACGCCGTTCGTCAACGGCTATCGGCCTCAGTTCTACTTCCGCACCACCGACGTAACGGGCGAGATCAAACTGCCCGAAGGCGTCGAAATGGTCATGCCCGGCGACAATATCAACATGGTCGCCGAATTGGGCGAGACCGTCGCTATCGAATCGGGTCTGCGCTTCGCCATTCGCGAAGGCAGCCGAACGGTCGGCGCGGGCGTCGTAACCGAAGTCGTCGAGTAATCGCGCGGCTTCTACAGACTGACTACTGAGGGGCGATCGAAGCGGTCGCCCCTTGGCGTCAAAAGACGAGGGGGTAAAATCAAATGGCTCAGTTATCAAAAAGGGTCATCTTTGTGCTGGCGTGCCAGGAGTGCAAAGACCGGAACTACACAACGTCTAAGAACAAGGACAAGCAGAAAGATCGACTGGAGCTGAAAAAGTATTGTCCGCGGTGCCGCAAGCACACGGAACACCGCGAATCGAAGTAAACCGTACAGGGGTGTAGCTCAGTTGGTAGAGCGCTGGTCTCCAAAACCAGAGGTCGCGGGTTCGAATCCTGTCACCCCTGCCAGTCCCCTATGAGGTGAGGCAACAATGGCAACCAAGTTTAAGATAGAAGCCGCCCCGCGAGAAGTCTCTGGCAAGAAGGCGCGACGGCTGCTGAACGAAGGGCTGATCCCCGGCGTTGTTTATGGCGCCAAAATCGATTCGCAAATGATCCAACTGCCCGACAAAGAGTTCTTAAGCGTCTTTCATCGAGCCGGATCGACCAACTTGATCGATCTGAAAGTGGGCAAGAAGACCCACAGAGTGCTGATCAAGGACATCGATTATGCTCCGATTGGCCACAGAGTTCGCCACGTCGGCCTCTTTGCCATCAATCTGACCGAAGAGCAGACTGTGCGCGTGCCGGTCGTGCTGGAAGGCGATGCGCCCGCGGTCAAAATGGGCGGCGCGCTGATCCACGTAACCGACCATGCCGACGTGCGCTGTCTGGCCGAGAACATCCCGGACCGGCTTGTAGTCGATATCAGCCATCTTGAAGATTTCAACTCGGCCATTCGGCTCGGCGACGTGCCGATTCCAGAGGGCGTAACGCTTCTGTCCGATCCCGATACGACGGTCGTAACCGTTGCGCCGCCCAAGACCGCCGAGCAGCAACTGGCCGAAGAGGCGCCGGAAGCCGCTGTTGCCGAAGCGCCTGCCGCCGAAGAACCCGCCGAGGAATGAGCGTCGTCTCGGTCAAGCAAGCCTATGGTTTGCCGCCCGGAAGCGAGATCACCGTGCGCGGCTGGGTTCGCTCGCGCCGAGACAGCAAAGGCGTCTCGTTTATCGACATCAACGACGGCTCGCAGATGAAAGGGCTTCAAGCCGTCATCGAAGCGGGCACGGTGGACGACCAGATATTGCACCAGTTGACCACGGGCAGCTGCGTGTCGGCCACAGGCGCATTGGTCGCCTCGCCATCGCCCCAGCAGCCGATCGAGCTCAAACTGGGGTCGCTGCATCTTTACGGCACGGCCGACCCGGCCGCTTATCCGTTGCAAAAGAAGGGCCACACAATGGAGTTTCTGCGCGAGATCGCCCATCTAAGGCCGCGCAGCAACACCTTTGGCGCCGTCTTCCGTGTGCGGTCGGCGCTCAGCTTCGCTATTCACAAGTTCTTCATCGAACGGGGCTTCTACTACATCCACACGCCCATCATCTCGACCTCGGATTGCGAAGGCGCAGGCTCCATGTTCGAGGTGCATACGCCTGGTGAGCCTTTCTTTGGCAAGGAGGCTTTTCTCACCGTCTCCGGCCAATTGGAGGCCGAAACGCTGGCGCTGGCGTTAGAGAAAGTCTATACTTTTGGCCCGACATTCAGGGCGGAGAACAGCAATACCCCGCGCCACCTGGCCGAGTTCTGGATGATCGAGCCGGAGATGGCCTTTTACGAGCTTGAAGACAACATGCGCCTGGCCGAGGAGTTTCTCAAGTTCATCATCCACTATCTTTTGGAGAACTGCGCGGACGACCTTGAGTTCTTTAACCAGCGCATCGAGCCGACGCTGATAGAGACGCTGCGCGGCGTGGCCGAATCCAGTTTCGCGCATGTAACTTACACCGAGGCGGTCGAAATCCTGCAGAAAGCCGGGCGCGAATGGGAGTTTCGGCCCTTCTGGGGTTGCGACTTACAGACCGAGCACGAGCGCTATCTGTCCGAAGAATCGTTCAAGCGCCCGGTCATCGTAACCGACTATCCCAAGGAGATTAAAGCCTTCTACATGCGGATGAACGACGACGAGCGCACCGTGAGAGCCATGGACGTGCTGGCGCCGCGCGTGGGCGAGATTATCGGCGGCAGCCAGCGAGAGGAGCGATTGGAGCCGTTGCGCCAACGCATGATCGAGGCCGGACTGAGCGAAGAAGCCTACTGGTGGTACTTGGACTTGCGCCGATACGGCACGGCGCCCCACTCTGGCTTTGGCCTCGGCCTGGAGCGCATGATGATGTACGTTACGGGCATGAAAAACATCCGCGACGTTACGCCGTTCCCTCGCACCCCCGGCAACGCGGAGTTTTAGCAGCCGCCCTTCCGTGCGGCAGGCCGGGCGGAAGGTTCCAAATCGTTCGGGAGGGCGAGCGTCCCCGCGAGCCGAAAGACGGAGCGCCGCCCTTCCGGGCGGCAGGCCAGGCGGAAGCCTGGCGTTCCGATCAGCGTCCCCGCGAGCCAAAAGACGGAGCGCCGCCCTTCCGGGCGGCAGGCCAGGCGGAAGGTTCCCAATCGTTCGGGAGGGCGAGCGTCCCCGCGAGCCAAGCGGCGACGTTTCGGAACGCCAGGCTTCTGCCTGGCCCAACCCCCGCTCCGTCTACGAAGAGGCCCGAAGGGGTCTAAACCGCCGCGAGCGACAATCGGGAGGGCGAGCGTCCCCGCGAGCCTAAGAACCGGGCTTACGGGCAGGTCGTGCCGAACATCCAGAGCACGAGGGAAAGGTCCGCGTCGTCCACGAT
>JABWCR010000043.1 GCA_013359125.1 Armatimonadota bacterium
CCCCCATCGGCGGCTGGTACCCCGTCAAAATCGTCTACGACCCCGAAACCGGAAAACCCATCGGCAAAATCGTCGACAAATCCAAACCCCGCGTGCTGAACGCCGCCCAAGAAACCTACCCCGCCGACGACGACCCCGAATGGGGCCAAGTCCCCCCGGACGAAGTCTGGACCCTCATCCCTCAGCACGAGGGATAAGGGCGTCCCCGGTACAATGGATCCGCAATGAAGAGCAGCGTCTGGCTGCCCGTAAGCCTGGTCCTCCTAATCTTGCTATGGGCTTGGCTCGAACGCTCGCCCCAACAGCGCGGCGGCGCCGTCGTCCTTCGCTGGGTCGTCAACTCTCAAGAACGCGATCAACAGTTTGCCCAGGCCGCCAAAAAAGCGTTCGAAGCCCGCAATCCCGGCATCCGAATCGAGTTCGTCAAGACCAACGAAGGCCGCAAGGTCGATACCATGATTGCCGGAGGCGACGCGCCGGATATCCTTAGCGTTGGCATGGAGCGCGCGCCCTACTATGCGGCCGCAGGCGCCCTGCGCGATCTGAACGACCTCATGACAGACGCCGACCGCGAGGCGCTGAAGGCCGCCTTTCCTGTTACCGTACAGGCCTTTCGCCAGGGCAAAGTCCAATATGCGCTGCCGTGGGGCTATGTGCCGTTTGTGCTGTTCTACAACAAAAACCTGTTCGACCGCTTCGGCATCCCCTACCCATCGGACGATTGGACCTGGGACGATTATCGCAAGGCTGCCCAAAGTCTCACTCGCGATCTGGACGGCGACGGCATCACAGACCTCTTCGGCGCCAGCTTCGCCCAATGGCAAGAGGGCTACTACTGCTGGGTCTATCAGAACGGCGGCGCGGTCATCGAGGGCGGCGAGCCGAGTTTCGATGCGCCCAAAGTCGTGCAGGCGGTCCAGTTTCTGCACGCCATGACCCGCGAAGACCGCACCCTCCCGACCGATGTCAACCGACCCAAAACGACCGGCGTCAGCCTGTTCGAATCGGGACGGCTGGCCATGAACGGCCCGACCGGCTCCTTTTACATCCCCACCTACCGCACCTACGACAAGATCGATTGGGACATCGCCTCCGTGCCTCGCGGGCCGGGCGGGCGCGGCACGATGGTCGCGCCGATCGGTTTTGGCGTATCGGCGCAGTCCAAGCATCCGCGCGAGGCGTTCTTGCTCGTCAAGTTCCTCTGCAGCGTCCAAGGGCAGCGAATCTTGGCCGACTCGGGACTGTTCGTGCCTTGCCGACGAGAGGTCGCGCTGTCCCGCGAGTTTCTGAACTCGCCCGGCCTGCCGCAGAACAAATACGCCCTCGTCGCCATGATGGACGATCGGGACGGACGCCAGCCTTGGGGCTTGCTGCCGCCATGGATGGGCGAAAGCTGGGGCGATGTGAACGAGATCCTGAACGAGAAGCTCGGCTCGTTCCTATTCGGCATCCCCAAGCCCGGACTAACGGCGCAGACGGTCTGCGACTCGATCCAAGCCGAAGCAGTGCGTATCGTGCAGGAGGACCGTCGCAAGCGACAGGGCGCGCCGACGCCTTGGACGACCTTGGTCGGCCTCTGCGTCCTCATCGCCGTTCCAACCCTGGCAACCTTGGCCGTCTTGAGCGTCAAGCGGCGTCAGCGAGATCAAGCCTGGGGCCTTGTCGCTATCTCGCCTTGGCTGATCGGCTTTCTCGTCTTTGGCGCGGGACCGATCCTCTTCTCCTTGGCGCTTTCCTTCATGCGATGGAACAGCCTGGCGCCTGCCGACGCCGCTCAATGGATCGGCGCCGAGAACTATCAGCGTCTGTTGGCCGGGCAAGACGAACTCTTTGGCAAATCGCTCCGAGCGACCTTCTACTACGCCGCGCTCAGCGTCCCGCTCCACCTCGTCGTCGGCCTGGCGCTGGCGCTCCTGATGAACGCAAAAGTGCGCGGCATCCGAGCCTTCCGAACCATCTACTATCTGCCCGCGGTCGTGCCTGCCGTCGCTTCGGCGGTGCTCTTTGCTTGGATCTTCCGCCAGCAAGGCATCCTGAACTATGTGCTGGGCGGCTTTGGCGCCGTGCCGTTCGTCCAAATGCCCGATTGGCTGAGCGATCCGGGCTGGGCCGTGCCCGCTATGGTCCTAATGGGCCTCTGGGGCGCGGGCGGCGGCATGATGATCTATCTGGCCGGCCTCAAAAACATCCCCACCCATTTATACGAAGCCGCCGAAATGGACGGCGCGGGCGTCTGGTCGCGATTCCGCGCCGTAACGCTTCCCATGCTCTCGCCGGTGCTCTTTTTTAACTTGGTGATGGGCATCATCGGCGCGCTGCAAGCCTTTACGACGCCCTTCGTTCTGTTCGGAGGTTCGGCCGGCCCCGACAACGCCGCCTTGCTCTACTCCTTTTACCTTTATCGAAAGGCGTTCGAACAGTTCCAAGTCGGCTACGGCTCTGCGCTCGCGTGGCTGATGTTCTTGATGATTCTTGTCCTGACGGCGCTCGTCTTTCGATCCTCGGCGCTCTGGGTCTACTACGAGGGCAAGAGGTAGAATCGCCGCATGGATTTTCAACTTACGGAAGAGCATAAACTGGTCCAGGAGAGCATGCGCAGCTTCGTCGAGCGCGAAGTGGCGCCGAACATAAGAGAATGGGATCGCAACGGCGCCCCCAGGTCGGTCTTTAACAAGTTGGCCGAAACCGGAGCGCTCGGCATCTGTTTTCCGCGCCAATATGGCGGCCAAGGCATGGACTACATCAGCCTCGGCCTAACCTGCGAAGAGTTAGAATACGGCGACACCTTTCTGCGCGTCGCCATGTCGGTGCACGTCGGTCTGTCCGGCATGTCCATCTTCTCTTGGGGAACGGAGGAGCAAAAACAGCGCTTCCTTCGCCCGCAGGCCACCGGCGAGCGGCTGGGCGCGTTTTGCCTGACCGAGCCCAACGCCGGCAGCGACGTGGTCGGCCTGCAAAGCACGGCCAAAAAGGACGGCGAATCGTACATCCTGAACGGCGAAAAAATCTGGATATCCCTGTCCGACTACGCCGACCAGTTCCTCGTCGTCGCCTGGACCGATCTGGAAAAGAAGGCCAAGCGCGACCACTCCGGCATGACCGCCTTTATCGTCGAGCGAACGATGCCAGGCATCAAGACCTACGCCATCCACGGCAAATTAGGCGTCCGGGCGGGCAATACGGGCGGCGTCGTCTTCGACAACGTCCGCGTGCCGGCAGAGAACCGATTGGGCGAGGAGGGCGAGGGCTTCAAGATCGCCATGTTCAGCCTGGACAACGGTCGATACACGGTCGCCTCCGGCTCCGCAGGTCTAATCAGGGCCTGCCTGGAAGCCTCGGTCAAATACGCCCAAGAGCGCAAGACGGCGGGCGTCCCCATCTCGCAGCATCAGCTGATCAAGCAGAAGGTCGCACACATGGAGGCCGACTATCAAATCAGCCGACTGCTCTATCTGAGAGCGGGATGGATGAAGAACGTCGGACAGCGCAACACCAAGGAGACCTCGCTGGCCAAATGGTATTCGACCGACGCCGCCAACCGAGCTGCCAACCAGGCCGTCCAACTGTTCGGCGCGTATGGCTTTGCGGACGAATACCCGGTCGAGCGCTTCTATCGCAACAGCAAGGGCGCCCAAATCTACGAGGGCACGTCCGACATCCATACGCTGATGCAGGCCGACTACCTGTTCGGCAATCGCCAGGACAAACCCAGCCGCGTTAACCTGCCGACCTGGCCGTTCGACGGCTAATCGAACAGGATGACCGACCGGATGACGTTGCCATGCTCCATCAGATGGAACGCGGCCTCCACGTCGCCCAGCCCGATGGTCTGAGTCACCATCCGGTCCAGGTCGAGCTTGCCCTGCAGATAGAGCTGCGCCAGCAGAGGAAAGTCGGAACTGGGCAGGGCATCGCCGCAATGACAGACGCGCAGCGAAGCCTTGTTCCAATAGACCCCGGTGTCCATGTCGCCCAAATTGAGGTTCACACGGGCATCGGCATCGGGCAAACCGATATGCGTTACCGTTCCGCCATAAGCCAGCATTCGGACGCCCTGGTCGATGCATTGGGGCAGACCGACCGCCTCGAAGGCAAAATCGACGCCGTCGCCGCCGGTCAGCTCGCGCGCCTTGGCCACAGGGTCGGTCTCGCTCGCATTGACCGTGTGCGTGGCGCCAAACTGCTTGGCCCAATCCAATTTGACCGGGTTCAGATCGATACCGATAATCTGGCTGGCATGGGCCAGCCGCGCGCCCTGGATGACGCTTAAGCCGACCCCGCCGCAACCGATGACCGCAACCTTGGCGCCCGCCCAAACGGGAGCCGTGTTCAGCGCCGCGCCCACGCCCGTGATGACGCCGCAAGCGATCAGACAAGCCTTGTCCAAGGGAATATCCTTGGGCATCTTGATAGCCGCTTTGCTGTGGACGACCGTTCGGGTAGAGAACGTGCCGCAACGCAGAACTTGGGAGAGAAGGGCGCCGTCGCGCTTGCGGCGCAACCGTTGCTGAGGCCGCAGCGCCATCCAGCAGCGCCGCGGATCGCCGCGCCGACAGGCCGGACACTGCTCGCACGGCGCGCGATAGGCGATGACGACCGGATCGCCAGTAGATAAATGAGTAACGCCGTCTCCAACGGCTTCGACAATGCCCGCTCCCTCGTGCCCTAAGAGAATGGGGTACTGCATCCCCATGCCTTGCATGTTCTTGACGTGCAGATCGGTATGGCAGACGCCGCTGGCCGTCAGGCGAACCATGACCTCGTTCGGCCCGGGCGGATCGATGGTGATTTCTTCTAAAGTTACATCCGCTCCCGGCGCGTTCAAAACCGCCGCCAATCCATCGTAGCTCATGGGGATGGAGTTTCGGCGCTTGGGGCTGCTTTCCTGGCAGAACCAAAAGAAAAAAAGAACGCCAGGCCTGCCAGAGCGACCGCGCCATAAAATCGGCCGACGCCTCGGGGCTGCCGAACGGGAATTTTTCAAACTGTAGCACAATTCCGAGCACAAATCCCGCCCAAAACGGCCCCTTGACAATAGGGTATATTAAAAGCCTCGCGCGTTGCGAAAAGTGCAGGGCACGGGACAAAGGCGCCGACCGGGCGTTTGACTGATTGTGCAAAGCTCCTTGACAAACAGATCGAAAACCTGGTATCCTTCCTAGGAACCTGGTAACTTTTAGAGCCTGCCCCACACACGTGGGGATGAACCAAATGGCTTTGGAGTTAATTATTCCGGCAGTTCGCCTGCCCCACACACGTGGGGATGAACCTTCCTCCTCGTCCACCGTAAGGCCTCCTGGCCAGCCTGCCCCACACACGTGGGGATGAACCGAGCTGTACGACGCGACGTGGCCGACCGCGAAAGCCTGCCCCACACACGTGGGGATGAACCGACTCCGCAAAACCGCGCCAACGACCCGACTCCGCCTGCCCCACACACGTGGGGATGAACCGTATACTGACCTTCCTACTATCGAACACCAAAGGCCTGCCCCACACACGTGGGGATGAACCCGTCGGCTGAATTCGGCGTCGAGGCCGTCAAGTCGCCTGCCCCACACACGTGGGGATGAACCCAAATGTTTCTGCAAATACCGGTATCGGCTTTTGCCTGCCCCACACACGTGGGGATGAACCGTCAAGCAGTTGCAACACCTTTGATAATTCATCGCCTGCCCCACACACGTGGGGATGAACCGATGGCGATCAGGCGCCGCTCGAATTCGGCATCGCCTGCCCCACACACGTGGGGATGAACCGATGGCGATCAGGCGCCGCTCGAATTCGGCATCGCCTGCCCCACACACGTGGGGATGAGCCGTTGAATCAATTGGGAGTTACGAATTAGGAATTACGAGTTAATTGGGAACCCTCCACACCCGCCGTTTGGTGCGGAGGGTTAAGGCTTTGGCTCGCGGGTAGGCTCGGCCTCCCGGACGATTGGGAACGCCAGGCTTCCGCCTGGCCCTATCCGGCTCGCGGGGGCAAGGGTTTTGTACGGATGCACCCGCAGGTGTGGAGCCTCAAGGGATCGATAGCGCTCTAACGCCAGCCCGGAGTCCCTCGACCTATAAGGATACAAGGGTTCGTACAAGCAGTCAGTGATCCATAACAGGAGGAGCTCAAGTTGGAGAAGGAACGCCAAAAAATATTGAAAGAACTCGACGATGGGATTCACTGGGATGCGGATAATCGCAGGGAATTCCTCGACTTGTTCCCGCGCGCGCTTCGCGATCATGTGGCGGGGGAGCCCTTCTTTGAGGTTATTGCCAACCACTTAGCGGATAAGCTCCGTGAAAGTCAAAGCGGGCATCGGGCCGAGTTCATCCGATGTCTTTGTGGCCCAATAGACCATGCTGTGTGCCTAAAGGCATTCGAGCACACCATGTTCGCGGCTAGAGAGAGCTTCGAGCCATACCGCACCGGACAGAAAATGGATACAAGCAGTCGGTATATTCTGACATGGGGACTAAACGTCGCCCTCACATACTGTCATGAAAAGATAAGACCGGCTCTTAATCTCGCCAAGAAGAACGGGTGGCTTGACGTTAAGGGGCTGTGTCTGCTGAAAGACCTCTCATCTCGTACCTTTTTTACCGCGCGCAATGCGTTGGCTCATTGGAATTTCGACTTGGAGACGATTCGCGGCAGCATTCGGCTTTATAGCAAATGCGATAACGATAAGCTTCAGTTCGATTACATTGAATGGTCGTATCTTAGAATGCTCGCCGCAAGACACATTTGCACGAGTTCGGGGCTCGCTCTCCATTTGGCTGTTGAGGAAGCGGTCGAGCAGTTGTCTCGGAGCTAGGAGCGTCTGGAGCCTTCTTTATCTCGTGGGCTCAGATCCATTCAGTTCCCTCCGCACCCGTCGTTTGGTGCGGAGGGTTAAGACCTTTGGCTCGCGAGGACGAGTTTCTAAGCCCCCTCCCCTGTATCCCCTCCCCAAAATCTTCGATTTTAGGGAGGGGAACGAAAACAGGCCGACCGAAACTCTTGCGATTTTAGGGAGGGGAACGAAAACAGGCCGACCGAAACTCTTGCGATTTTAGGGACCGAAACTCTTGCGATTTTCGGGAGGGGAACAAAAACAGGCCGACCGAAACTCTTGCGATTTTGAAGACAAGAACGAAAACAGGCCGACCGAAACTCTTGCGATTTTAGGGAGGGGAACGAAAACAGGCCGACCGAAACTCTTGCGATTTTGAAGACAAGAACGAAAACAGGCCGGCCGAAACTCTCTCGCTTTAGAAAGTTCAGTCCCCTCCCCAATCGCAGGGCGATTGGGGAGGGGATATAGGGGAGGGGCGAAAGTTCTCGCTCGCTTCAAAAAGAAGGAGCCGGGCCGCGCGTCCAGAATCGTTCTTCGTGCCCAAAGGCCTTCCCAATCGCAATCCCGCAGCCCGGCAGAAGGCGAGAGGCCTCCGTAGCTCGGCCTCTGCCGGAGAGCACGCGCTGTGGCAAGAGTTGCGCCGCAAGCGCCTGGGCGTCAGATTTCGGCGGCAGTATCCGATCGGGCCCTACGTGCTTGACTTCTACTGCCCGTCGCGCTGGCTGTGCGTCGAAGTGGACGGGGACTTTCACGACGGTCGTCAAGAGCGCGATGCGACCAGAGACGCGTTTTTGGCCAAGATGGGCGTTAGGACGCTCCGCTTCTGGTCGACCGAAGTTTTGAACGACGCCAAGGCCGTCGCTCAATCGATCTGGCTGGCGTGTCAAGAGACCGCGGATGTTTGCGCCGATTGAACGGCCCCTCCCCAAAATCTTCGATTTTAGGGAGGGGAACGAAAACAGGCCGACCGAAACTCTCTCGCTTTAGAAAGTTCAGTCCCCTCCCCAATCGCTCTGCGATTGGGGAGGGGATGAGGGGTTAAGACCATTGGCTCGCGGGGACTGGCGTTAAAATTGGGGGCCGGCGGGGACGCCGGCGGTACTAGAGCAAGCGGCACTAGGGCAAGCGGCACTAGGGCATGCGGCACTAGGGCAAGCGGCACTAGGGCATGCGGCACTAGGGCAAGCGGCACTAGGGCAAGCGGCACTAGGGCAAGCGGCACTAGGGCAAGCGGCACTAGAGCAAGCGGCACTAGAGCAAGCGGCACTAGGGCAAGCGGCACTA
>JABWCR010000044.1 GCA_013359125.1 Armatimonadota bacterium
CAAGCAGAACGACGGCCAACAAGATTATTGCTAAGAGTCTCATGGCGCTTACCTCCATCGCAGCGCGGAACATGCCCAGGACAGCGCGCAATGACCCTGCCCCGGGCCGCCTCGCCTACGGGCAGTTTCTGTTTTGGCCGTTGATGGCCAGCCGAAGGCTGGCGGATTAAGGCGCGTCGACGACTCCAAGCACCACGCGCCTTGGAGAGTTTGACGCCCTATTCGATTGGAAGGTTCCAGCCCCTCGCGGCAGGTATAATCCCCCTCGCTAACGGAGGGCGACATGGCCGCGATCGATATCATTAACGCCCGCGAAATCCTCGATTCGCGCGGAAACCCCACTCTCGAAGTCGATGTCTTGCTGAGCGACGGCATCTCTATGGGCCGCGTCTCGGTGCCATCGGGCGCCTCGACCGGAGCGCACGAGGCCGTCGAACTGAGAGACAACGAGCAAGACCGGTATGGCGGCAAGGGCGTGTTGAACGCAGTTTCGAACGTCATTGACACGATTGCGCCAGAGTTGGAAGGCATGGACGCCGTCGATCAGCGCGGCATAGATATGGCGCTCTTAGACCTAGACGGCACCGACAACAAGAGCAAACTGGGAGCCAATGCCATGTTGGGCGTGTCGTTGGCGGTCGCTCGCGCCGCGGCGCTCTTTTGCGGACTGCCCCTCTATCGCTATCTGGGCGGCACGGACGGGTATGCGTTGCCAGTGCCCTTAATGAACATTGTGAACGGCGGCAAACACGCCGAAGGCGGCGCCGACATACAGGAGTTCATGATTGCGCCCGTCGGCGCCGATCAGTTTGCCGATGCCCTGATGATGGGAGTCGAGGTGTACCACAGCCTCAAAAAGATCATTCATGCCAAAGGCTATATGACGACCGTGGGCGACGAGGGCGGGTTCGCGCCGCCAGCGGCAAGCAGCCGGGAAGTGTTCGACATGATCTCTGAGGCCTGCACAAAGGCTGGCTACGAGCCGGGAGAGGACGTACTGTTCGCCATCGATGCCGCCGCGACCGAGCTCTATCGCAACGGCAAATACCACCTGGAGCGCGAGGGGCTGACGCTCGATTCGGACGGCATGATCGACTATTACTCGAAACTGGTCGGGGCCTATCCCATCGTCTCGATAGAAGACGGCTTGGCCGAGGACGATTGGGACGGTTGGAAGGCGATGACCCAGGCGCTGGGCAAGCGCGTTCAATTGGTGGGGGACGACCTCTTTGTAACCAACTCGCGGCGACTATTGAGAGGCATTCGCGAGGGCGCGGCTAACAGCATTTTGATCAAGGTCAACCAGATCGGCACCCTCACCGAGACGCTCGACTGCATTCGAGGAGCCCAGCGCCACGGGATGACCACCGTCATCTCGCACCGTTCGGGGGAGACGGAGGACACTTTCATCGCTGACCTTTCCGTGGCCGTGAATGCTGGGCAGATTAAGACCGGCGCGCCGTGCCGGGTAGACCGAACCGCCAAGTACAACCAACTTCTGAGGATTGAGGAGACGCTGGGCGAGACGGGCCAATATCCGGGCAAGTCGGTTTTCAGAGTCGGCGCTTAACGTTCATGGCGCTGCGCAGAGCCAAGATTGTCTGCACGCTCGGCCCGGCGGTGGCATCGCGAGAGGCCATCTTTGCGCTGGTCGAGTCGGGCATGAATGTCGCTCGCATCAACTGCGCCCACGGCGATTGGGAGGCTCGGCGCCAATGGATCGAGTGGATCCGCCAAGCCTCCGACAAGGTTCGGCGACCGATCGGAGTTTTGGCCGACCTGTCGGGCCCCAAGATTCGCCTGGGCCGACTGCCCGAACCGATGGAATTGGAGACCGGGCAGACCGTCCAGATCCGACCGGGCGAGGTGGGCGGCGATGGTCGGCTGCCATTGCCCGTGCCAGTTGTCTTTTCCACTGCCAAGATCGGCGACAAGATCATTCTGGACGACGGCAGCGTGGAGATGAAGATTTCCGCCGTTGCCGAGGCTCTGATCGAGGCGAAAGTGGTGCAGGGGGGAACCGCTAAGTCGCATCGGGGCGTTACGCTGGTCGGTCGAAACCTGCCGTTGCCCAGCCTGACGGAGAAGGACGAGCAGGATCTAGAGGCGGCGATCGAGGCTGGGGTCGATTGGCTTGCGCTTTCGTTCGTTCGGTCGGCTGCAGACGTCTATGCTTTGCGCACGAAGATGCGGCAGCTGGGCGCCGACATCCCCATCATCGCCAAGATCGAGCAGAAGGAAGCAGTTGCCAATCTGGAAAAGATCATCGACGCCAGCGATGCGATCATGGTAGCGCGGGGAGACTTGGGCCTGCACCTTGATCTGGAGGAAGTGCCGATCGTGCAGAAACGCATCATCCGCGCTTGCAACAAGACGGCCAAGCCGGTCATCACCGCGACGCAAATGTTGGAGAGCATGATCGAAGCGTCGCGACCAACCCGTGCCGAGGTAACCGACGTGGCCAACGCTATTTTGGACGGTACGGACGCGGTGATGCTGTCGGGCGAAACGGCTATCGGCAAGCGCCCGGCTGAGACGGTGAAATGGATGGCCAAAATCGCCGAAAGGGCCGAGAAGTCGTTAGACTTTATCCGCGGATTGTCCGAAATGGCCGGTTTAGCCAGCGTTACGGAGGCCGTGGCGCACGCGGCCTGCGCGCTTTCTCACACGGTGCACGCGGCGGCCATATTGAGCGCGACGACGACCGGCGGCACGGCACGATGGGTCAGCAAGTTTCGCCCCAAACCGCCCATTGTGGCGATCACGAACCGGCCGGAGACGGCGCGGCGGCTGGCGCTGGTTTGGGGGGTACAGCCTTTGGTGGTGCCTAGCGTGGCGAACACGGACGAGATGACCGCCGTGGCAATCGAGGCGGCGCTGCGAGCCAAGCTGGTGAAGCCCGGCGACAAGGTTACGATCACGGCAGGCGTACCGGTCAACGAGGCTGGCAAGACCAATCTGATCCAAGTCCAACCGGTCGAATAAAGGCTCGATTCGTACTCGATTTTGTGCTACAAGTCGAAAAAAATCCCTTTCGTTCGGAACGCCAGGCTTCCGCCTGGCCGACGATTCCCATGCCTCCGCATCCGGCTGTATTGATGTGGAGGCGGTCGCCGAGATGTTGCAAGAGGCCGCCAAAGCTCCGCCCGAATTTCCGGACACTAAGCCTTAAAGGAGTTTCTGTCCTGGGACTTTGGCCAGCTCGTTTGCCGAACGGGATTTTTTCAAAATGTAGCACAATTTTGAGTACGAATCTGGGGTCGGACCTCTACTTAGGACGTGCAGGAAGGGCGGCGAAGAGTTGCTCGGACAGCACGTCGCCACTATCACTACGGGCCGCCTAACAGACCGTCCTGCCAGGGTTTTAACCAGCCTGTTTGAGCGCGGCCGATTCGATCCCTAATGTATAGAACTCGCCCGTTATCGCCGACTCCATGCCATAGATGGTCGCCAAGGTGTTCATGATCGCGCTTTGCATCGAGATTTCGAAAGGCTCGCCTTTGACGATCGCCTCTGCCCAGTGCTTCAGCTCATTCTTGTGACCCTTGTCCTGTGCCGAGGTCAGGCTTTCCTTCTTGCTGCCCGACACCAGTTCGAGCTTGCGGAAGTCGCTCAAGATCGCGCTCTTGCCTTCGCAATGCGCCTCCAGATACTCCTTGGCCACGGCGGTGTCGCCGGTCGTCAGGTAGTAGAGCGTGCCGATAGAGCCATCGGCAAACTCGATTAGAATCTGCGCGGTGTCTGGCTCATGGCTGGACATCTGCCGACCGCTGACGCGCACCGGGTCGGCGCCGCACAGCGAGATCATCACGTCGATAAAGTGGCAGCCTTCGCTGATCACCCGCGATCCGCCCTCGTCCGTCGCGCGCATCCAGTGGTTGCGCTCTAACGGACCGGCGTTCACGCGATAGATCAGGCTCATCGGCGTGGAGCGGTTGACAAAGAACTCTCGCATCCGCCTAACGAATGGGGAGAAGCGCCGGTTATAGCCGACCAGCACGCGGCCGCCCGTCTCTTGCCAGGCTTGGTGCACGTCGGCGACCTGCCCGGCGGTCAGCGCTAGGGGCTTTTCGAGAAAGGCCGGTTTGCCCGCCCGCATCGCACGGACAGCGAAGTCGGCGTGCGAATTGTGGCGCGTGGCGATCAGAAGCGCGTTCACGTCGCTGCTGTCGATCAGTTCGGTCGCGTCGCTGGTGGCGAACTTGAAGCCGAACTTGTCCATGGCGGCTTTGGCGGTCTGTCCGCGAGTGGTGCAGACGCCGACTAGTTCGACGCTGTCGATGCCCTGAAGAATGGGCAGCAGCGTGCCGGTTGCGAAGTTGCCCGCGCCGATCACGCCCAGTTTGACTTTGGCCTGGGGCGCAACGTCCTTAGCCTTTGGGTTGGCGATCCGAGCAGTGCGCGCAGGCGCGCCGGAGTACTCTAACAGAGCGCCGATCACGCTGCCGGCTTGCTCGCCCGCTAGCAGTTCGTAAGCTTCCGTCGCGTTCTCAATGGTGAAGCGGTGCGTGGTCAACGGCTTGACGTTTACCTGGCCCAGGCTGAGCAAACGAAGGAACTCCCGCATGTTCTCGCGCTCCGTCCAGCGCACGTAGCCTATCGGATAGTCGATGCCCATCTCTTCGTAAACCGGATCGTACCGACCCGGACCGTAAGATCGGGACAGAAGCACTTGGATTTCCTTCTCGTAATAGACGCGCTGGGGCACGTCCATTTTGAGCAGTCCGACCACCACGACCTTGCCTCGATCCCGAGTAATCTCCCCGGCCAGCTCGATCGGGTCGTTGTTCTGTCCGCCGCCCGCCGTCAACATCACCACGTCGGCGCCGGCTCCGCGGGTGAAGGCCTCCACCATAGCCGGAATGTCCTCGCTGCGCAGCGCCGCCATGTCGGCGCCCAGCTGCTTGGCCAATTCAATCCGCCCCGGATTGACATCGATGCCGAAGACCCTCGCGCCTGACGCCTTCAATAACTGCACGACCACCAAGCCCAGCAAGCCTAGACCAATGACCACAACGTTATCGCCCAACTGCACGTCTGCCTGGCGCACGCCTTGAAGAGCAATGGCGCCGACCGTGGTGTAGGCCGCGTCGTCATCGTCTACATTTTCAGGGATCGGCACGACCAAGTTGTGCGGCACGCAGACGATCTCGGCATGGTGGGCATGCTCGGCTCCCGCGCAGGCCACGCGGTCGCCCTTGGCAAACTCGGGCACGTCCGACCCGACCTCGATCGCTTCGCCTGCCAAACTGTATCCCAATGGCGTGGGCGAATCGAGCCGCGCCATTACCTTTCGATAGGTGTTCGCAACCCCTTCGGTCTGTATCGTCTTGAGAACTTTCTTAACCAGGTCCGGGCGAGATCGGGCCTTACCGATCATGCTCATTTTGCCCGTTTCGACCTTCATCCGCTCCGTGCCCGCGCTGATCAAGGAGCGTCGGACCGCCGTCAGCACCGCTCCGCTGCGCAGACTGGGAGGCGGAACCTCCTCCACCTTCACTTCGCCCGTCTTATAATTCTGCAAAACCTGTTTCATTCGTTCCTCCGGGGGTTACAGGATTATACTCGGCGGTCGGGCGGCTTAGGCTTACCGGGTTCGGGTACGATATGGGGGCAGGAGGCGCAAATGGCAGAAGCAACGTTCAGGATCTGGCGCGGAACGAACGAGGGCGGCGATTATCGCGATTATAAGACCGATGTCGAGGATGGGATGGTCGTTTTGGACGCGGTTCTGCAGATTCAAGCGAACCAAGCGAACGATTTAGGCGTTCGATGGAACTGCAAGGCGGGCAAGTGCGGCAGCTGTTCGGCGGAGATCAACGGCAAGCCCCGACTTATGTGCATGTGTCGGATGGACAGCGTGCCTACCGACCAGCCGATCACCATCGAACCGATGCACGCCTTTCCTGTGATCAAAGACTTGGTTACCGACGTCTCCTTCAATTTCGAGGCTAAGAAAAAGGTCAAGCCGTTTAAGCCGCGCTCGCCGGACGCCGAGGACGGCACCTGGCGGATGGATCAGCGAGACATTGAGCGCGCGCAGGAGTTTCGCAAGTGCATCGAGTGCTTCCTTTGTCAAAACGTCTGCCATGTGCTGAGAGAGCACGGCAAGCATGAGGAGTTTATCGGCCCGCGGCTGTTCGTTCATACGGCGGCGCTGGAGATGCATCCGTTGGACACCGAGGATCGCTTGGCCGATCTGAAAGAACGGGACAGTCTGGGATATTGCAACATTGGCAAGTGTTGCACGGTGGTCTGTCCCGAGCATATTAAGATCACCGACAACGCGATTATCCCGCTGAAAGAGCGCGTTGCGGATCGATACTACGATCCGGTCAAGCGAGCCCTGCGGGCGTTGAAGCTGGCGAAATAAAGAGCGCCCCTCACTCCTCGCAGCCGAAGC
>JABWCR010000045.1 GCA_013359125.1 Armatimonadota bacterium
CACGACTGCGGGGATCTAGGGATCAGGGCGCTGCTATGCCGACCGTTTGATCGTTCGCAAAGCCTCCACACCAAACGGCGGGTGTGGAGGCATCGAAAACCCCCTCCCCTGTATCCCCTCCCCAAACTCTGGCGAGTTTAGGGAGGGGAACGAAAATCAAGCAGGCTGCCGGTTCTCCCGCGCTAGCGCGGTTGGGAGATCGGGCGCTTCCTAGTGCTAACCGCTTGTTCGCATGACAAGCCTCCAGATGCAAACGGCGGCGCCCGGAGGCATCGGCGTTTCAGCGCGTCAAACCACACGCAGTGCGCAACGGACAAAGACCAACCCCCTCCCCTGTATCCCCTCCCCAAACTCGCCAGAGTTTGGGGAGGGGAACGAAAATCAAGCAGGCTGCCGGTTCTCCCGCGCTAGCGCGGTTGGGAGATCGGCGCGCTTCCTAGTGCTAACCGCTTGTTCGCATGACAAGCCTCCAGATGCAAACGGCGGCACCCGGAGGCATCGGCGTTTCAGCGCGTCAAACCACACGCAGTACGCAACGGACAAAGACCAACCCCCTCCCCTGTATCCCCTCCCCAAACTCGCCAGAGTTTGGGGAGGGGAACGAAAAACCCCAAGGCGAAATGTTTTGATCGAGCGCCCTCTCCTTGCCATGCCTCGCGGCACAGTTGTCCCTACGTTCGTTTGAAAGAGGAGAGGGCAAAGGGCTCCCCTGCAAGCAATCGAAGAAGCTTCTTCGAATATACAACGCACAAAAAACGAGGCGCGGATGCAATCTCGCGCCTCGGAATGTACGTCTATATCGTTGTTGCTTTTTAGGCAGCCTGAATGTTGAAACGGTTCAGGGTCTCGCGCACCTGGTTGAGGAACGAGCTGCCGTTGCCGTCCCAGATGACGTAGCCGTCAAAGCTATGGGGCGTCTGCCACGATGGCGCGCTCGAGCTGCTGGTGGTGGGAACCACGATGAACAGCGGCGAAGTCGAATTGGCCGTGTTGCGAACCCAATTGACAAAGTTTGTGCCGTCAAAATCCCCAGTCGTGCCGTTTGGCGTGCTCCACAAAATGAAGGTCGCGTCGTAATTCCCGCTCTTGAACGCGCTCATGGCGCTCTCGGTGTCGGTGGTGTTTACGACGGTAAAGCCGGTCGGAAGCGAGCTGCTGATCGAATTGGTGAAATTCGTGTCCGTGGACACAAACAGTACGTTTGGCATGGATGCCTCCTTTTTGAGTGGGTCGTCCTCGGCGTTCGCCGACGCGAATGTCGCTTTCAAACGTTCGTCGCCTCGTTCTACGAGACAGATTCAATTGTCGGCGGCAAACCTGGAAAAATTAGGGGGGATTGGCGCTGGAACTTGGAGCCGCTTGGCAATTGTTCTTAGGAATGCAAGCGGATAACTACCTCTTCCCAAGGGAGGGCCTGCGCTCGCCGTTGCGGTCCAGCTCGGCGGGCGCTCTTTTTCATTCGGGCAGTGGCCGTCCTTTGGTTTCCCGCGCCACTATCGCCACGGCCAATCCCCCGACAAAGACGCTGCTGACCAGCATCGCAGCCGACTGAAACCCGTAAGCGCCGCTGAGCCCGCCAAACAGCCAAGGACCGGCCGCCGCCAGATAGCGCCCGCCGTTGTAGCACAATCCGATGCCCGTCGCTCTCAGTCGAGTTGGGAAAAGCTCAGGCAGATAGATCGCCAGCCCGCCAAATATCGTCAGCATCGAAAAGCCTAACAAGGGCAGCCAGATCATGGCCGTGGCGAACGAGGTCGTCAGATAAAACGTGGCCGGGGCGACCACCAGGCAGAGCAAGAACGACATCCCAAACGCTGGCCTGCGTCCCCATCGCGCGGCAACATAGGCAAAGGCGAACGGCCCAAAGAACGCGCCTGCCTGCTGCGCCATTCCTCCAATGCTCGACAGCCGTTCCGTCTGTTTGGTCAGCTCGGGAAGCTTATCCGGGTTCAGCACGCTGCGCATCAAATCGGGCGTCCAGGTGCTGATGCCCCAGAATCCGATCACGGCCACCGTGGTCAAACCGAGCCCGACCAACGTGCTGTGTCGCCAAGCTTGGTCTCGAAGAAGCTCGATGAGGCTGCCGACCTTTTGCTTTTCGCGCTCTGCTGCGTCCTTGGCCGCCTGCCATGCGCTGGGTTCTTTAATGAACAGTCGAATCAGCACTAATAGGATCGCCGGCCCCGCGCCGATAAAGAACATCCACCGCCAGCCCAGCTCGGGCATTACAAAGAAGTTCATGCCCGCCGCCGCCAAGTTGCCGATGGCCGAGCAGCTCTGCATGATGGCGAGAGCGGTCGATCTCGCTCTGTCGGGGAAGACTTCGGCCACTAGCGCGGCGCCCGCCGCAAACTCGCCGCCGACGCCGAGGCCGGTCAAAAATCGCAACAACCCGAACTGATAAATGTCCTGCGACAGTCCGCTGAGCCCGGTGAATCCGGCATACATGGCGATGGTGATCGCCATGGTGCGGGCACGGCCCAGCCGGTCGCCAATGATTCCGAAGAGGAATCCGCCGGTGGCCCAGCCGATCAAGAAGATCGTTTGAACGATGCCGCTCGCCTGCTTGACTATGGGATCGGTCGTTTCGGCCTTTAATAGTTCGGCCACGGCGCTCTGCCGCGCCCAAACGTAGAGCCATTGATCCATGGTGTCGAACATCCAACCCATGGCCGCGATAGCCAACACGAGGTAGTGATAGCGATTAAGCCCCGCGTTCCATCGCATGGGCGGTAGTTTCGCCCGTGCATGCCGCCTTCCTGCGGCTGGCCATAATATGGAGACCATGAGCGCAAAGAAACGACGAGCGATCGAAGCGCTTGGCATTCTAGAGCAGACCTATCCCGATGCCGAATGCGCCTTGGAGCACCGCGATCCATGGCAACTGCTGTGCGCCACGATCCTTAGCGCTCAATGCACCGACGAGCGCGTGAACAAGGTAACGCCGCATCTCTTTGCCGCCTATCCCAATGTCCAAGCGTTGGCCGTTGCCGACCCTTTGGACGTCGAGGCCATTGTCAAGAGCACGGGCTTCTTTCGCCAAAAAACCAAGAGCCTGATCCAGATGAGCCAGGACATCGTCGCCAAGCATGGCGGTCGAGTTCCCCAAACGATGGAAGAATTGACGCAGCTTCGCGGCGTGGGCCGGAAGACGGCCAACGTCATTTTGGGAGTGGCTTTTGGCGGCGACGGCATGGTGGTCGATACGCACGTCAGGCGCATCAGCAAGCTGCTGGGCTGGACAAAGCAGGACGATCCGGTCAAGATCGAACAAGACCTGATGCGCCTGTTGCCCAAGGACCGTTGGACTCAGGCTGGGCACTTGCTAATTTGGCACGGTCGTCGCGTCTGCATCGCCCGCAGGCCAAAATGCTTCGAGTGTCCGGTCGCCCATCTGTGCCCGTCGGCGACGCAGGACAAGCCTAAGAAAGCGTCGAAAGCAACCTCATGAGTCTCCTTGGCATCGATCTGGGCACCAGCGGCGTCAAGGCGCTTCTCATTGACGAAGAAGGACTCGCCATCGCCTCGCATATGGTCGAATACCCCTTGTTGACGCCCAAGCCACAATGGGCAGAGCAAGAGCCGGAACAGTGGCAGGCGGCGACTCTGGAGGCGTTGGGCGCGCTGGGTCGAGACCGCCTTGCGAATGTGAAGGCGATAGGTTTGTCTGGCCAGATGCACGGGTCGGTCTTTCTCGATTCGGCGGGCGAGGTCGTCCGGCCCGCGCTGCTCTGGTGCGATCAGCGAACGGCGGCCGAATGCGATTGGATCGCCGAAAGGGTCGGCTGGGGCGCGCTGCTGGCCGAGACGCTCAATCCGCCGCTAACCGGATTTACCGCGGGCAAAGTCATTTGGCTGCGCAATCACGAGCCGGAGAACTTCGCCCGCGTGCGCCATGTGCTGCTGCCAAAGGATTTCATTCGGTACAAGTTGACCGGCGAGCTGGCGACCGATGTGTCGGATGCTTCTGGAACCTGCCTCTTCAACGTGCCGAACCGGGATTGGTCCAGCGCCGTGCTGAACGCTTTAGATTTGCCCTTGGAGCGGTTCCCCAAGGCCTACGAATCGCCCCAGCCGACCGGGCAGATTGCGCGCTCTGTTTCTGAAGCGACCGGCCTCCCTGTTAGCACGGTTGTGGTTGCCGGAGCGGGCGACCAAGCGGCGGGGGCGATAGGAACCGGTATTGTCGAGAGCGGGACGGCGTCTTGTTCGATCGGCACGAGCGGTGTAGCGTTCGCCATGCTGGAATCGCCCGTGCCGGATCCCGGGTATCGAACGCACGTCTTTTGCCACGCCGTGCCCGGCGCATGGCACTCGATGGGCGTGATGCTGATGGCGGGCGGCAGTTTGCGATGGTTTCGAGACGTCTTTTATCCGGGCAAATCGTACGCCGAACTGGCCGAACTGGCCGGGCAAGTGCCGCCCGGGTGTGACGGATTGGTCTTTTTGCCCTATTTGGCGGGCGAACGAGCGCCCCATCCCGACCCTCATGCGCGAGGGGTCTTCTTTGGCGCGACTCTAAGCCATGGAGCGGCGCACTTTGCACGGGCCGTGTTCGAGGGAATCGCCTTTGGATTGGCCGATTTGTTCGATCTGTTGGGGACTACGGGCGCCGCGGTGTCTGCCGTGCGGGCTACGGGCGGCGGGGCGCAGAGCCGGTTCTGGATGCAGATGTTGGCCGATTTGCTGGGAAGGCCGATTGAGACGCTTGAACAGGAAGAGGGTCCTGCATTTGGCGCTGCGCTACTGGCGGGCGTCGGGGCGGGCGTTTGGCCGAGCGTAGAGGCGGCCTGCCAAGCGACAGTACGAACAAAGTCGCGCATCGAGCCGAGCGAGAGTCTATACGGCCATGCGCGATCTCTCTATACACGGCTCTATCCGGCGTTGAAGGAGTTGTTTAAGCCTTAAAGGGTCAGCGCGATCTTGCCAAACACCTCGCCGGCTTCAATCTTCCGATGCGCTTCTTGCGCCTTCTCCAGGGGGAGGGTTTCACTGACGATCGGCTTCAGTCCGCCCTGCCTTGCCGCTTCCAACGCCTCCGCCAAATCTCGCTTCGTCCCGATGAATCCGCCTTTGATCGTGAGTTCGCGCGAGAAGAGGTAGCGCACGTCGGCTTTGGGCTGCGCATCAATCGTGCCGCCGCAGGTAACCAGCCGTCCGCCCTTGCCCAGCAGCTTCAAGCAACCTTCAAAAATGTGCCCGCCGACATGCTCGAACGCGACATCGAACAGTTTGCCGCCGTTCGCCTCCTTCGCCTGTGCGGCCCAATCTTCTGCATAGTGGTCGACCGCCGCGCTCGCCCCCAGTTCGACGCATCGCGCGCGCTTGGTCTCGTTGCCCGCCGTGGCGATCACGCTGGCGCTCTTGTGCCGAGCGATCTGGATCGCCGCGCTGCCCACGCCGCTGCCGCCGCCAATGACCAAAACCGACTCGCCCGGTTCAATCTCGGCCAACGCGACCAGCATATGCCAAGCCGTCTGAGAGACCAGGGGGAACGCCGCGGCCTCTTCCCAACTCCAGCCCTCTGGGATGGAAAGCAGATTGCGCTTGGGCACGGCGACCCGTTCGGCATATCCGCCCGGTCGCCCGGCGCCGATGACGACGCCCTTGGCACACAGATTGTCCCGTCCGGCCAGACACCACCGGCAGACGCCGCACGCCACGATGGGATTGACCAAGACCTTGTTGCCTTCGGCGTCGATTCCGGCGATGTCGCAACCCAGAATGTGGGGAAGTTGAGTCTGATAGGCGGGCACGCCGCGCCGAATCCAAACGTCCAGATGGTTGAGCGCGCAGGCCTTGACGGTAACGATCGTCTCGTCCTCTAATGCGACCGGCTCGGGGATGTCGGTCTCGTACCGAAGCAATTGGGCATCACCGAATTCATGAAACCTGACTCCGCGCATGGGGCTACTATTCGAGTCGTCTGCGCCCTACTCCTTTCGTTTGCGAGCGGGAGGTGCGCGCGCTCTTGGAGCGCGTCGCCTTGCCAACAGTATGGCGACCGCAACCATCTTGGCGGGAAAAAGCAAAGTCTCGAACTGCGGGGTGGTGGCAGATTCGTACTCAAAATTGTGCTACAAATCGAAAGAATCCCGTTCAACTCGCCTTCCTAATCTCGCCTGAGCTGCGTGCGTTGGCGGTCTTGGTTTCTTTCGTTCCCCTCCCTAAACTCGCCAGAGTTTGGGGAGGGGATACAGGGGAGGGGGTTGTCGATCGCCGTTTCGTTCTCCGATCGGCCCGTAAGCGCGGACAGGCCTCAAAACCAGCTTGTCTTTCGTTCCCCTCCCTAAACTCGCCAGAGTTTG
>JABWCR010000046.1 GCA_013359125.1 Armatimonadota bacterium
CAAGCAGAACGACGGCCAACAAGATTATTGCTAAGAGTCTCATGGCGCTTACCTCCATCGCAGCGCGGAACATGCCCAGGACAGCGCGCAATGACCCTGGCCGCCTCGCCTACGGGCAGTTTCTGTTTTGGCCGTTGATGGCCAGCCGAAGGCTGGCGGATTAAGGCGCGTCGACGACTCCAAGCACAACGCGCCTTGGAGAGTTTGACGCCCTATTCGATTGGAAAGTTCCAGCCCCTCGCGGCAGGTATAATCCCCCTCGCTAACGGAGGGCGACATGGCCGCGATCGATATCATAAACGCCCGCGAAATCCTCGATTCGCGCGGAAACCCCACTCTCGAAGTCGATGTCTTGCTGAGCGACGGCATCTCTATGGGCCGCGTCTCGGTGCCATCCGGCGCAATGGAAGAGGGCTTCTGCTCCCACCAGATGCAAAGAGCGACAAGTAGAGAGAACGAGAGTCATATTGAATTGCCTCGGCTAGCGCACGCGAACGGGAAATTTTAGGTTTGTAGCACAATTTTGAGTACGAATCCCGCTTCCTACAAAAATGGCTCGAGCACTTCGGCGGCGATTTTGGCGCTGCCGGCGGGCGGCATCAGATAGATGCCCTGAGCCAAGTCGCCTGCCTCGGTCAGGAAGTTTTGTGCGATCTCGATCCCGGTCTTCAGGGCGTCTTCTTCGGGCGCTTCGTCCATCCGGCGTCGGATCGCGTCGGGTATGACTATGCCCGGCACCTCGTTATGCATAAACTCCGCGTGTCGGCGATTGCGCAACGGCAAAACGCCGATCAGCCACGGCAGCTCTAATTCTTGCGCGGCGCCGGCGGCGATCTCGGCGTAGGCTTTTTCGAAGATGGGCTGGGTGTAGATCAGGTGCGCTCCCTCGTCGGCCTTGCGCTTAAGCCGGTCGGTTTCGGCCTTTAGGTCGTTGGCCAGCGGGTTATAGGCCACGGCGATGGTAAAGTTGGTCTTCATGCCGATGCTGTTGCCGGCCAGGTCGTATCCTTCGTTAAATCGGTTCAGAATGCGCGTCAGCCCCACGGCGTCTACGTCGAACACGCTGGTGGCGGAAGGATAATCGCCGATCTGTGCCGGGTCGCCGGTGATGGCCAAGATATTGCGCAATCCCAGCGAGTGGGCGCCCAACAGGTCGGCCTGGATCGCCAACAGGTTGCGGTCTCGGCAGGCAAAATGCATCATCACCTCGATGCCCGCGTCGCGCTGGATTAGGTGCGAGATCGAGATCGGGTTCATTCGCAGACGCGCCCGCGCGCCGTCCGATATGTCGATCATGTGGACGCCCTTCTCTTTTAACAGGCGCGCGCCGTCCATCACTTTGGTTACGTTCAGGCCGCGCGGCAAGTCCAGCTCGACGGTGATGACGCGCTGGTTGCCCAGCATCTTGGAAACTTTGGACGGTTCGGCCTCTGGGATTTCGGTCTCTTGTCGTCCGGCGCGCGCTTGGCGGATTTTCTCGCCCGCGGTCGGCTTGGGCTTGGCGCCCTTTAGAGTTTCGGCGATGGCGCGGACGTGGTCGGGCGTGGTGCCGCAGCATCCGCCGACGATCCTCGCGCCCGCATCGACCAGCCTGGCTGCGCCCTTTGCAAAGTAGTCGGGATGGATGTCGTAGATCACCTCTCCGCGAACCAGTTGGGGCAATCCGGGCGTGGGCAAGGCAGCGATGGGCAAGTCTGTGCCCAGAGCCATCGACCGGACGATCTCCAGCATTCTTTGCGGGCCGACGATGCAGTTGGCCGAGACGGCGTCCGCGCCCCAAGAGGCTGCCAGAGCCGCGAAGCGTTCGGGCAGGCCCTCCATCAGGCTCTCGCCGTCTTCGATAAAGGCCTTGGAGGCGATGATCGGCAGGTCGGGGGCGATGCGCCGCGCCTCGTCGAAAGCGATCTTGAGTTCGGTCTGATCGGTGAAGCTTTCAAGCATCAGGCCGTCTACGCCCGCTTCGACCAGCCATTCGATCTGCTCTCCCAGCGCAAGTCTCGCTTCTTCTAGCCGCGTAACGCCCAATGGCTCCAGCGGCTTGCCGACCGGACCGACCGCGCCAAAGATTAGGGCGTCGGCGCCCGTCGCCTGTCGCGCGATCTTGACGGCGGCCAGGTTGATCTCTCTCGCTTGATTTCGCAGGTCTTCGCTGGCCAGGGGATCGCCTTGGAAGCCTAGGCTCAGCGCCAGTTTCAGCCGGTTTGCACCAAAGGTGTTGGTCTCGATCAGGCGGGCGCCCGCGTCGTAATACTCCTTGTGGACGGTTGCGACGGTTTCGGGCGCGGTCAGGCAGGCAGCGTCGTAAGGCAGGGTCGCCCCGCGCAGAGCGAGCATGGTGCCCGTTGCGCCATCGGCGATCAGGATGTTATCGGAAAGGTAGTCGGCGAATTGCTGTCGTGTCATTGAGAACGGTCGGGCGGCGATGCTTCTATTTTGGTCTTCCGCCCGACCGTTCTTGAGTATACCGGACGATTTAGTTTCGACAGACTTTGCCGAAGTCGGTGAGGACGAGGGCGAGGTCTGTGTCGTCCACGATGCCGTCGCCGTTGAGGTCGCCGCTGGCGGTCTCGGGGT
>JABWCR010000047.1 GCA_013359125.1 Armatimonadota bacterium
ACTTGCGGGAGCAACGAACGAAGATTTCAGCCGAAGAGAGTTCAACGGCAATCTGGCCGCAAAGGGATTCGCTCAGGCCGATGTTGCCGGCGAAATAGGAGGATTCGTGCTGGAATCGGCTCCCGGCTCCGGGCTGCTGATGGCCGGCTACGGCAGAGACGGTCGCGGCAGGCCGATCTCCGACTGCGACCGAATTCTTGAAGGAGTATCGGTCTTTCCGCTTGCGGGTGCCGCCAGCAGAGCAGGCAAGGCAGTCAAGTCCGGTTCTGAGGCGCTTTCGAATCTATCACGCGCGGCAAAAAAAGACCTTTACTCGAAGTTAAGTAGTAAGTATGGTCTCGGCAAAGACAGGGTTAAACATATACTACAAAGACACTACGACCAGTTCGTTAGACTCGATCCTTCGATAACCCCTGATCAAGTTCTTGATATAGGCTACAATGTGGGATCTAGGGGCGCCAACTTTGTGCGGCGCCAAGCTGATGGACGCGTTGTCTACCAAGCAAACTTGACGATTGGTTCGACGCAGGTAAGGGTCACAAGCGTCATGGAAGGCCATTGTTTAGTTACTGTGTTCATCAATGATTGATATGAGCGACTTTCGAATAGACTGGGCCCTCGATTGGGACCTGGAGCCGCCGACCGCCCAGGATCCGTTGGGATGTGCCGTCCTCAGTTCAGCAAATCGATCGATTGTCTTTAACTGCTTCGATATCGGCACGTTGCTTTGGGCATTGACAGAGATAGCCGTCTCCTTGAAGAGGGGCGATACGCGCGGCGAGGCGGAGATCTATATGCCTCGCCCCCTCGCTTTCGAAGTTCGCAAATCAGGAATCAGAGTTTCGTTTGACGGTCTCGCTGTGCTCTGTCCAACGGTAATCGACTTCATCAACGTCTTGAGGCCAGCAGTCGCTCGATTTGTCGACTGCTTCGGTACAGAGTCATCATTGACCATCGAACTGCTCTGCAAGTGGTTGGATGAAAACAGTCAGGCAAAGCCTGATCGGGCGCGAGCCAAGCGTCGTGCGCCCACTGTTCAAGCGTGGTCGATCGAAATTCTTACGCCGCTACGGTCGCTCGAAGTGCAGTTCGGTGTAACACCCGGCACAAACCGTGTCGCCCGCGTCGAGCCAATTGACGGAGATGTCGCTACCTCTGCGCTTGTTTCTGCGAGGTTGTTGAGCGGCAAGAGTGTTCAAATCCTGTTCGATGCGCCGATTCCAGGTCGCGCTACCATGCGGTTTGCAACTATCGGCGGTTGTTTCTTGGCGGCATGGCACCGAGACATCATCATAGTGGACGAGAATACCTTCCAAATCAAGGAGCGATGGATAGCGCCATGGCCGATTGCCAACATCTTGGCTGTTGACGCGACGAAGTTGATCGTTGACTACAAGGTTGGCTTGGCGTGCTTCTCGTCTGATGGCCTGGCCGACTGGGAGACGAACTTTACCGAAGTAATCGTCGACGCGACGCTTGACGGAGAGTTCTTGATCATAGATTTCGGGCGAAAACGGCGTTGGCGGCTGGATGCGCGCTCAGGCCGGACACTAACGCGCTTGGCGTAGTTACAACGTCTTCATAGAGTCGCCTAGCTTGCTCTCTCGCTGCTGACGGGCGGGGTCGAGGACCGCTCCATCAGCCCTGCCGACTGGCAGCGGGGCTCAGCGCAAGGCAGGAACCCGGTCTAGGCGGCGCGTTCCATCCCCAAGGCGGCGTCTACGTCGGTGCTCTCGCAGCGCCCCAAAAGGCCCCGCTGACGGCAGTCGACGCTCGGCCCTCTCACTCGCTGATCGCTGACCGAGCCCCTTCGGAGCCGCCCGCCGAACTTGCGGGAGCAACGAACGAAGATTTCAGCC